>DYNO01000223.1 GCA_020721025.1 Thiomargarita sp.
ACAATAGTGGTTATCAATCGACAAATCTATAAACGATTTAGGAACACTATAGCAAGTCAATCCCAAAAATACAGTCGTATGTTTATTTTAAAATGAGGAAGGATATTCTAGGAAATTTGACGAGGGTAAAATGAGGGAGATGAGTTAAAACAAATTTCTGGTAAAAACCATGATTGGTAGATGATTCACTGGGTTAAATCAATCGGCTAATGCCAGCAATCAAGTGTTTAGAATGCCGTTATCCATTGATAACAAAGTGTGTCACGTTAATTATCAATGGAATTGAGCTAAAGTCCTTTGAGGTCAGTAGGCTTCGTAGGTGTGTTGTGCAATCATCTTTTCCTCATCGGTTGGAATCACCCAAACTGAAATTTTACTGTCGGGGGTGCTGATCTGAATGTGATTGGTTTCATTGGCTTCAAGATTGAGCTGAATCCCCATCCATGCCAGATAGTTGCATACTTTTGCGCGAACCAATGGAGCGTGTTCACCAATACCCCCAGTGAAAACTAAAACTTCTAGTCCTTGTAGCGCAACTGCGAGCGATCCCACTTCCCGCGCCACCCGATAGCAAAATAAATCAATCGCTTGTCTCGCTTCAACCGTATCACTGGCTAACAAGGTTTGCATGTCATTACTGATGCTAGATACACCGAGCAAACCACATTCGTGATACAGAAAATGATTGAGCTCATTTACACTCATCCCATTGTTTAACAAGTGTAAAATCACTCCCGCATCTAGCGCGCCCGGACGAGTGCCCATCGGTACCCCATCAAGCGGGGTAAAGCTCATCGTGGTCGCGACTCCAACGGCATTGCTGACTGCGGCGAGACTGGCACCATTACCCAAATGGGCAATAATCAAACGTTTGGGTACACACCCCACAATTTTTGGCAGTGCTGCAGTGATGTATTCATAAGAAGAACCATGAAAACCATAGCGTTTAATGCCATCTTCCCAATAACGACGCGGAATGGCAAACATTTGTTCGACTTCCGGCTGTTCTGCATGAAATGCCGTATCAAAACACGCCACTTGTTGCAACTGGGGATTGAGTTTGCGTAAAATTTTAATCGGTAAAATATTGTGTGGTTGATGCAATGGGGCAAGCGGAATGAGTGACTCCAATTGGCGAATCACGCGTTCATCAATCACGGTGGGTTCGGTAAACATGACACCGCCATGCACGACCCGATGCCCCACAGCCATTAAGTTGAGACCATTTTCGTGTTGTGAAATCCATTCTAATAACACTGTGAACGCAGGTTCATGAGGAATATTACCCAAATCTTGCTGGGTCAACACCGTCCCTTGCGTGTCCTTGACCGTGAATGCTGCGCGAGTACCCACGCCAGTGATGCTGCCGCGATACAGTTGTTGCAAATCACCGTCATCACAAGCAAACAGTGAAAATTTGATGCTGGATGATCCGGCATTCAACACTAAAATGGTGTCAGTCATGATTATTTGATCCCCGATTTTTTATTACGCACTAATAAGAGAGCAATTGCACAGGAAGCCATCCGACTCAATACACTGTCTGCGCGACTGGTTAAGGCGATTGGCACGCGGGTTCCTAAAACAATGCCGGAGGATTGGGCTTCAGCCAAATATTCTAACTGTTTTGCCACCATATTGCCGGATTCTAAATCAGGTGCCACCAAAATATCTGCTTCTCCCGCCACGAGAGATTCTATTCCTTTGATTCTCACTGCTTCTTTTGATACCGCGTTGTCAAAGGCAAGGGGCCCGTCAACCAGTCCGCCGGTAATTTGCTTGCGATCTGCCATCTTGCAAATTGCCGCAGCTTCTAACGTGGAACGCATTTTGGAATTCACCGTTTCCACCGCAGATAATAATGCGACTTTGGGGCAGGGATTGCCGAGTGCGTGGGCGAGATCAATCGCGTTTTGCACAATATCGCGTTTTTCTTCTAAACTGGGGTCAATATTGATCGCTGCATCTGTCACCATGAGCGGTCGCGGATAAGTTGGCACATCCATCAAAAACACATGACTGACTCGCCGGGCGGTAATAATCCCCGTGCCCCGTTGTACCACTTCGTGCATCAATTCATCGGTGTGTAAACTACCCTTCATCACTGCGTCCACTTCACCCGCCCGCGCCATCGCAATTGCCAGCGCCGCAGATTCATGGCTATGTTCAGTATCAATAATTTGATATTCCGACAAATCCGCCTGCCCTTGTTCTGCCACCGCGAGAATTTTATCTTTCGGACCGACCAAGATAGGAATGATCAAATTCGCCTTCGCGGCATCAATGGCTCCGAATAGGGAATTATGATCTACCGGATGCACTACAGCCATACGAATGGGGGCGTGTTGCCGGGTCATCGAAATCAAGCGTTGTAACTGCGTGCCGGGATTATTCAAATGTACCTTGGGCAGGGCAACTCGTGGTCGTCTGATTTTATCTGTTGGGGCATAGACATTGGCACATCCGGTATAAATCACTTCACCTGTGGTTGAGACACAATCGCAATCGAAGGTAACAAGATGATCTTGGTGATTTTTTTCCCGCACCGTGATAGTCACTGTCACCGTTTCACCGAGCGAAACCGGACGGCAAAAAGAAAAATTTTGTTCGTGATAGATCGTTCCCGGTCCCGGTAATTGATTTCCCAACAAATTCGACAACAACGTACCCGCCCACATGCTATGTCCGCTCAATTTCTTGTGGGTATGTTCCGTGTAATTAATGTCAATATGGGTGGGATTCAAATCACCGGAGAGCACCGCAAATAAATGAATATCTTCAATCGTTAGCGTGCGAGTGAGCGAGGCACTGTCACCAATATTGATTTCATCAAAAGTTTTATTTTCCAACAATTCTGACATTTCTAAAGCTGATTGCATCATATCGCCTTATAGCTTGTGTTGATTCAGTAAATAACTTCCCGATCAACTCGTTTAACACAGTGAGTGAGGGTGTTTGCCAACCGATTGAAATCGAATCGAGGGATTAAAAGCGGTTTGAACCGTTGAACGATAACGGGTCAGTGTGACATGAATATAAATTTTACACATTATGTTGCGTTGCAGCAATTTTTTTGTGATGTTCTCACTGAACTTTGTTTTACTTCCAACTGTCACCCACTTCTTTCATGTTACCAGCTTTCCACCTCACTTAATTGAATATTCTTGAGATTATTTTGATACTTAAGGGTTGCTCGATTGGTGCAGCAAATCTTATTTTGAATCAATAAATTGATAGCAATATTCAGAATTTTTATTAATTCATAATTATTTGAATATTTTAGATATTATTTTCAAATTAAGAATTCTGAAATTAGTGAAGTTTGGATGATTATTTAGGTGAAATGTGCGATAATGAGCAACTGTGTTTTGCACTTTGTTATGTTGCGATGGCATTCGGAATAATTCATATTATTTAGCCCCTCCAATCGCTTCAATTATCTGAGAAAACAGATAGAAAAATTGAAATTCACGAATCGCTTGTAAATACTTGCATAATGCGTTAACATACTCAAGTTGTCACTTTGGAATTTTTACATTTTATACATGGATAACGACATCGTACCGCAGCATACCTTAGATACAGGGGCTTCTCGCATTTTATCAGTGCAAGCCGTGATTATCAGTGTGATCGCGTGGATTTTTTACGCGTACGGAACTGAATCCGATGCCCAAGCGGCATTTTATGGTGGCTGCATTGCCATGTTTAATGTTTGGATGACCCATCGACGGTTACAAACCGCGGCGCAAATTACCCAAGTGGCTCCCGGTAAAGAAATCGCAGTGTTATACATTGCAGCAGTACAACGATTTGTATTTACAATAGTTTTTTTTATGTTAGGCATGTGGTGGTTACAATTGCCGCCATTGCCCATCTTGATAACCTTCGCCGCTGCACAAATCGGTTATTTTTTCAAGCCCCGATGAGCAGAATGAGTGAAGTACGAAAATATAGAACCTATTTGAAATCTTTAACACTAAGCAAAACAGGTTTATAACCCAAAAAGTATTGACAGGTAAAGCATGTCATATTAGAATCCTCACCACGACTGAAATGTGACGCAACTGAGGAAGTTAAGCGATGTTATTGGCACATAAAATTGAACTTCAACCCAATGAAGCACAAAAGGAATATCTGAACAAGTGTTGCGGTACGGTAAGACATTGTTACAATCAACTGCTTGAACGTTTTAGTAAGAAAGAAAATCCGTTCTCACTCAAAGCGGCGTATGACTTTTATAAAAATACGATTCGTGAACAATTTGAATGGTATCAAGAGGTTTCGTTTCATGTTTCTGCGAATGCTATTCAAGATTTAAACAATGGTTTTCAACATTTCTTCCGCCGGGTGAAAAAAGGGAAGAAAGGTGAAAAGCCCGGCTTCCCGAAGTTCAAAAGCAAGGATGTGAAAGAAAGTTTTTCAATCCGAACACCGCAAAAGTTTGGTGTGTTTGGCAACCGGTTACGCATTGAAAAACTGAAAAGTTACATACGGATGCGTGAACCAATTCGTTTTAACGGTCAATTGAAACAAGTCACCATTTCTAAAAAAGCAGGAAGGTATTTTGCGTCATTCCTGATTGAAACCGAAGATTACGTGA
>DYNO01000224.1 GCA_020721025.1 Thiomargarita sp.
TTGACGACGTGAATAACGTTTGGTTTTCTACAAACGCTTAACGACATTTTTAAACCGCTGTTCCTATGAAAATAGAAACAACTTGATCTAAATGGCTTAAAGATGTCAAATCGGTTCTATAAATTGCCTTGGAGATACCACTGTGACATGCTTTACCTGTCAATGCTTTTTTAGTATAAACTTCGGTTTTGAAGATGTCAAAGATGTCAAACTGGTTCTATACGGCATAATCTTGCATCGTATGCTCGCCACCTTTGAAGAGGGTCGGCGGCTTGTATCTCGATACTTGGCGGTGTTTTTCACGATAAGTCGTTATCCCGGCGAGGATATTCGAGTCGGCGGATAATTTGTAAACGCCGTTGACATCAAAATGCCAGCGTTGTAAATCATAATACGAATAACGACCGGGATATTCGATTTGCCAGTTGCTTTGGTCGCTGTAAATTAGAGACGGGGTGATGCGTAAGTGTTCCCCTGCCTGCCAGCGGTAAGCCAAACGTGAGTGGTTGTCTATCCGCAAATCTATAAACGATTTAGCAACACTATAGCAGCACCTTCTGTTGAACGCTAACGTGACGCTGGCGCGTCTGGGCATCATTCCAACGCGGAGAGGCTGTAAAAGAACCCCATTTTTTGGATTTTCGGTTATGTAAAATCAATAACTTACAAGTCAAAAATTGTCAATTTTGGGAGTTCTTCTACAGCCTCGGAGCATTGGAACGAGAAAGCCTTTGTTTTGTTTAAAAAATCTATTCCATCGTCATAACGAGGAATTAATTCAGACGTGCGAGAATGTCGTCAATTTTCTCTGGAGTCAAATTTTCATAATAAGTTTTGCCAATCAACATCATCGGAGCATTGACACACGCGCCCAAACATTCCACTTCTTTCAAACTAAATTTACCGTCGGGCGTAATTTGTCCAAATCCAATGCCCAACTTTTGCTGCAAATGCTTCACAATCCGTTCAGAATCACACAACATGCAGGAAACATTGGTACAAACGCAAATCTTATGTTGTCCGACAGGTTTATGTTCATACATCGAATAAAAAGTCGCGACTTCTTGAACGGCAACAGCCGGCATTTCTAAATAATCAGCAATTTCATTCACCAATTCACTGGTCAACCAGCCACCATTTTGATCTTGGGCGATAGTCAATGCTGCCATCACCGCGGATTGCTTGCGTTCGGGCGGATATTTTGCTAACCAACGGTCGATTTCTGCATAGGATTCTGAAGTAAGGAGGGTTGGGCGCGGTTTTCTCTGTGCTAACATGATGTTGTCCTAAATAAAACTTGAAATTCGGATTATCCTGATGAGAAGACCCACAAGGAATTTTTATCGCGGTTATTTTAGCATGAATGCTTCAAACTGCGATGATATTAGATATCTTGAGTATCACTTACTAATTTGACCAATTGGTGCGGAGTTTCGGCATGAGTGAAATAGTTATTACTGACGACATCCGAGAGACGTACCAATAAATCTGTGACTTTGACCAACAATTGATCCAATTCTTTCCGAAAATCCCCTTCAATTGCATCGGTAGTCACCTGCGCCAAAGTATCCATATCCGCCAAACGAACCAAGGTTAAGGCTTCCAAGAGCAATTTACCCATTGGACTGCAATATATCTGCGAGTTACCGGGCAATTCTCGAATATACTGTTCGATCCGCTCCAATTGATAACCAATGGCGTGTGGATTACGTTCACTTTGCAAAATCAGTTCTAAGACTGCATAAGCCTCTGGTTGAGAACGATAACGTCGTCGATAAGTCAGTAAACTGTCGGTAATGCCAAGTAAATGTTCCATCATTGCCGTGTCGTCTTCATTGACATTACACAAAATTGTCCGCAATAAATTTACCAGATGTTGCCCGCGTTCAATTCGCCGCCCAATAATGAGAAATTTCCACCCCTGCCCATGCGTCATACTTTCAATGCTCAAGCCAGAAAAAGCGGCAAGTGCGGTAATTAAATCATCAAGTTCCGGCAAAATTTCGACCTTGGTTTCTTTTTGCAAGCGTTGTAATTGTTCATCAATTCGATTAATCACTCGCCACATGTCGGGAGACACCCGTTCTCGAATGGAACTGGCAACATTCAGCAAAAATTGCAAGGTTGAAGAGAGACCGCCAACCCGATCTTTGTCTAAAAAAATGGAGCGCAATTCATTTTCTGGAAAAGCTAACCGTTCCTCAGAACCCTCGCCGACAAAACCGGGATAAGTTTCAGTCAAACAGGTGACCGCGCGCAGTAAATTATGTAAACTTGGGTGCTGGCGTTGCGTCTGAAAATCATACGGATCAGCGAGATAAACTAAAACCGCCCGTAATAAGCGAATCGTACCTTCGGCGCGCTCGGCATAACGTCCTAACCAGAAAAGATTTTCTGCGACACGACTGGGGAGTTCATTCTGACCTTCAAAGACAACATGTTTCTGAGGTATTTTTGTCGTGGTAGTGAGGTGCAAAATTTGTTCAGGTGCTGCCGCAGTCACCCAAATATCCTTGCTAATTCGCACCTCTCGGGTAGAAACCACCGGACTGTCCTGCCCCGTTGCCACTCGCGCCAATCCGCCGGGCAGCACCCTATAACCTTGTTCTGCACTGGTAATAAAGGCGCGCATTGCCACAGGACGCGGTTCGAGCCGACCGTTGGAAAAAATCGGAACGCTGGAGTGGGCTATTTCCTCAGTACCGAGATAGCGATATGGATTTTTAAGGACTTGCTCGGTCAGTAATTCCCGTTGTTTGTTGCTGAGTAGTTTACAGCGAATAGTGGTGGAATGAACATTGCGAACCGTTTGTTTAATCAACAGATTGTCTAAATTGGCGAGGACGTGATCGCGGGATTTTTTGTCACCACACCACCATGTTTGCGGGGAGTTGATCAATAAATCTTCGCCAAGAAAGTAGCGCGCTAATTTGGGTAAAAATGCCAAAAGTCCAGAATTTTCCAACAGACTACAGCCCAACGGATTGGCAATTGCGACCACGCCCAAACGTAAAGATTGCAACAATCCGGCAACTCCGACGTAGGAATGTTGGTTCAATTCTAGGGGATCGCAATCGTGGTCACCAATACGGCGTAAAATGACATCGACATGTTGTAATCCGTTGAGGGTTTTGAGGCACACTTTCCCCTCGCGCACCGTGAGGTCTGCCCCCAATACCAGCGTGTAACCTAGATATTTGGCAAGATAGACATCTTCAAAATAACTGCTACCGCTATGATTATCGCCGGCGGTGAGCATGACAATCCGGTGATCTTCTCGGTTCGACATGCTGGCAAGGGTGGAGCGAAAGGTGCGAAAAAACAATGACAAGCGGTTAACATGTGAATCACGAAATAAACTAGGCAACACTCGCGACATCACCAGACGATTTTCAAGCGCGTATCCTGCGCCCGCCGGCATCTGAGTTCGGTCTGCCATTGCCCACATTTCACCACTGGGAGAGCGCACCAAGTCCACCGCGTAAAACGGTAAACGATGGCGCGGTTGATATTTTGTGCCCACACAGGGACGTAGAAAATTAGGATGACTGGCAATTAATCCAATGGGTAATAAGCCTTTGCGCACACTTTCCCGGTCGCCGTACAAATCATTGAACAATAAACTCATTAATTCAGCACGTTGCATCAAGCCGCGTTCGATTTTCCCCCATTCATTTTGAGATATTAACATGGGAATGGGATCGAGTTGCCAAGGACGATAGTTTTTCTTAGTATCGCCGTAGTCGTTGTAATTTACTCCATTATCACGCAATAACCGATGGGCTTCCTGCCACCGCCGTTCTAGCTCTGGCGCGCCCAATTTTCGCAGGGAATCAATAAAATATCGCCAATGGGGTCGAATTTCACCTTCCTTGGCAAATATTTCATCATAGCTGTCTGTAGATTGTTGGTAATTTGATAAAATATCCGCCGTGATTTCTGGCGCGGACGTAAATTCGGGAAGGGAGGACAGAATATTGGATTCTTGCGTCATCTGGGCTTGACTCGAAAAGTGGGAAGTGGTCAGTTAAATCAAGAAGTTATTTTCAAAAATCTACAGGTTATTCCTGCATTTGCATCAAGTGCTTATCATTTGAGATAGGGTGATCCATCTGTTCATTGCTTCCGCGTTTTCATGCGATTATTTTCCTTCTATTCTAGCAAGATGTAGCGTTTATCGCGACTTTATTCACTATCAAATTTCGCTTCAGAAAACTTTCAGTACATAATGTTACATTTTATCCGATAAAACCTATCTCGTTTTTACGGATGTTGTTGTCTTCGGGCGAATCTTTTGCTTTAAATTCCATATTTTAAATAAATTCACCATAGCAGATTGAAAATGAATGAAAACGATCAACTCAAAACAATGAGTAAATGGATGATTGCGCTTGCGTGGTTGTTGGTTTTGGGGCTACTGACCCTGTATTTTAGCGATATACTTGAAAAACAACGTAATCCGAACCGGGTTGTCAAAACACATGCCCACAGTGATGGCACGCGGGAAGTGGTGTTACAACGTAATCGTAGTGGTCATTATAGAACCGATTTGACATCTTCAAACTCAGTAAAAAAGTAAAGTTTAAAA
>DYNO01000052.1 GCA_020721025.1 Thiomargarita sp.
GCCGAACTTTACGAAAGAAGTGCTTAAAAGCGTTATCCAAATCATCAATAACATTGCGAGTTATTACCGATGAAACTTCACTATACCAAGGAAATTCCACCCGCAAAACTTTCATGTAGAATTGATAACCAGCATCTTTTGTCCATTTGAAAATGTAATGTCCATCAGCATCTTGCTGACTAAACCACGCCCGCATGTGATTCCAACAATGCCGATAATGACCGCAGGCTTTATCAATGTAATCAACCTGATCGGGCTTGGGTCGCAATTCTACTTTGTGTGCTAATAACATAAAAATCCTGTAAATAAATAGCAACCTAAGTTATCTGTTGTCAACTGTTATGGTAACAGGACGGAGCACTGAATTAGGATCAGAACCATTTTTGAGGTCTTGTTATCTCAACGGAGGAAATCCCCCCTGCCCCCTTTGGTAAAGGGGGTGAACATCTAACCTACTGAATTGTGGATAGTGTTCAAGATATTTTGAATGATTGCCGTCACTCCCCCTTTGCAAAGGGGGCGGGGGGATTTCCGTCATATTGAACATTCTTACGCGGATTCAACTCGACGCTTCAGACAAATTTGGCTGTATTTTCAATTTCTTGCCGACACAGTTGCAAGCGGATGACCACGACACACACCGCACGACGGACGCTGACTACACCGTTGTTGAAACATTCGTGGGGCTTTATCCTTCAACTGAAATTCAATCACCGCGCATTCATGCTCACTCAAACTTTTAGAAAAATAGTGCATTCCGCCACCTCTCGCGACAAAATACAAACTCTCTCCCTCGGCGGGATTCATGACTGCGTTGAGGGCATCCTTACTAGGCATCGCTATCGGCGTGGGAGGCAAGCCTTTGTTGACATAAGTGTTATACGGATTCTTCAACGCCAAATCATCCTTACGAATATTGCCATCATAACTGCTACCTAGGGCATAAATCACCGTTGGGTCAGTTTGCAATAACATTCCTTTTTGTAACCGTCGCACAAAAACTCCAGCAATTTGAGGATGTTCTTCAGGCGCGCCGGTTTCTTTTTCTACCAAGGAAGCCAAAATTAACGCTTCATACGCGGTTTTTAAGGGCAACTCAGGACGGCGTTTTTCCCATGCCGCATTCAGTTCCTTTTCCATCTTGTCATACGCCCGCTGCAAAAAAGCCACATCAGTCGTACCTTCAGGAAAATGATAAGTATCAGGATAAAATCGTCCTTCGGGATGCTCATCGGGATGTCCGATTTTTTCCATAATTGTTTTTTCATCAGCACCTTGCAAGGTATGCGTCAAATCCGGCGATGCCATGACCGCTGCAATCACTTGACGAAAATTCCAACCTTCGGGCAAGGTCAGGGTATATTGAATCGTTTTGCCCTCAACGAGAATATCTAATAATTTTTGAGGTGTCGTGCCCACCGGAATCGCATACTGCCCCGCCTTGATTTTCTGAGCTTTTCCTTCATAACGCGCCAACCATACCCATGCCAATGCAGTCGGATAATTTATCAGATGCAATTCCATCAGATAGATGGCTACTTGAGAAATATTGGTGTTCGGTTTCAAGGTGTAACGCATCTCAGTTTGCAACGGCATCGACGTATTCAATTGTAAATACAGCCAATATCCGCTTCCCCCGACTGCTCCCGCCAGTAACGATAAAATAAAAACGGTCAATAAAATTTTTTTCAACATAGTCTTTGTCAACCAGTAATCTTAACCACTCATTTAAATGAAAAATTTACCAAATGCGCTCATTTTATCACGCAATACCCTCTTGTGTTCGATAAACCGATGGTGAAGAACTGCAAATTTAACTTGCATAGACTGCAAAAATCTGAACAATTTAAAGAAGTTAGTTGCAGTTATTCCATTCGATTCATTGTTAAAAGTTGCGTGTAATGATGTAATTCGCCATCCATCGTAGCGGTTCGGCGGCGGTCGCAAAGTCGTCTAAACTTGCAATTGCTTGATTGACCAGACTTTGAGCCAACTGTTTTGATTCATTCAATCCAATAATATTCGGATAAGTAGGTTTGTGAAGGGCATCATCTGCACCCGACGTTTTCCCCAAAACTTCGGTACTGGCTTCGACATCTAAGATATCATCTTGAATTTGAAACGCTAATCCGATACATTTGGCATAATGATCTAAACATTCCATTTGTGCATCCGTGATATCAGGACAACTCAGCGCGCCCAATTTGACACTGGCACGAATCAACGCACCGGTTTTATGGATGTGCATATTTTCTAACTCAGCGATATTTAACATTTTTCCAACCGATGCAATGTCTATCGCCTGTCCACCAACCATGCCGCGCGAACCACTGGCAAGCGTCAGCGTTTCAAGCATTTGCAATTGTCGTGTTGCAGTTACAGGCGAATTGTGATGACTGAGCACGTAAAATGCCAAGGTTTGCAACGCATCTCCCGCTAAAATCGCCGTTGCCTCATCAAATGCAATGTGACAGGTGGGTTTGCCGCGCCGCAACATGTCATCGTCCATCGCAGGCAAATCGTCGTGAATCAGGGAATAAGCGTGAATAAATTCTACAGCACATGCAGGTGTATCAAGCCATTCTTCTTTAACATTCAATGTCTTACCTGCCAAATAGACGAGCAAGGGACGGATCCGCTTACCCCCTTGCAGCACCGAGTAGCGCATCGCTTCGTGTAACCGAGTGGGTGGCATGGTGACTGGTGGCAGCCATTGATTCAGTGCAATTTCAGTACGTTGCTGCGTCAGTTTCATTAAATTTTGCAAAGACATAATTATTTATTTGTGATCGAAATTGAGGGGTGGTCAGCGGTGAGTTTAATACAGTACAATCAAGTTGAGAACGCAACGAAAGTAATTTGAGGGGGGCAGATTTCTCACGTTCAAGTTTCCATAACCACAGAGAGAGGCAAAAAAATGATTAGAAATTTTTCAATAGATAAGTTTTATTTTATAATATCATCGCACAATTAATCATTTACGTCAAGAAGGCACAAACCAGCAATTCTTAAAATCAATTTGCATCTGTTGATTGCAATCAGCATGTTATGAAAGTCGTTGTTCGCAGAAAAGTAATAGAAATTTAGCGAATTGATTGTCATGAGGTTGAAAACTGATTAAAGTATTGTTCGCACCTAACGTGAAAAAAGAGATCAAGTTGTCTTATAATCTAGGTAGGATGTGTGTAATTAATCAGATTTTTGTTGTTTCCTTCACTGATGAGATGTTCATTCATGAAAATTTCGATACCAATGTTTTTCCCTTCAATCACCAAAACGCGCGTGATAGCGTGGTTGGTGCTGAGTTTATTGGGGCTGATGCCTTTGACAAGTCAAGCAGGAGCGTTTACGTCTGGCAACCTTGCAGTGTTGAGAGCCGATTCTATTGCAAATAATACAACTGCTTCAATCATAGAAATAAATACGACAACAGCAAATCAAACAGCTGTTCAAACTATCTCAGTTTCAGGTACAGGGACAGATGCAATTCGTATCAGTGGTTCTGCTACCAGCACGGGTTATCTTTCCAGAACGAACGATAAGACGCTGTTAAATTTTAATGGGGCAAATAGCACAACAACAGGATCAAATGCTAATACGTTAAATCCCCGCGCCGTAGTGAGTTTAGACTCAAGTGGTATAATTTCACTTAAAACCACATATACTGGCACAAGTGGCAATCAAACCCGCAGCAGCACCAGCTTGGATAACAGCACTTGGTTCATTGCCGATCAAGGTGGAATTTATACTAACAGTGCAACCACTGCTTCACCGACAGGTAATTTTCGGGGAATTAAAGCGTTTGACGGAGTTGTATATGCCGGTCAAACCTCTTCAACTACAACTACGATTCAGGTCAGCACAGTCAGTGCAGCAAGTAGTGGTGTTATTACAGGGCTTCCAACTCTTACCAATAATAACAATTTGGCAGATTTTTATTTAATTCAATCAGGTAGCAATGGCACCAGTTACGATGTGCTGTACACCATTTCTTCAACATCTGCCACTGCGGGTACGATTGCAAAATATTCTTTAGTCAGTGGTTCTTGGTTAGCAAATGGAACTTATACAACGAATTTTGGTGGATTTGGTTTAGCTGTGGAAAAGGCGGGAAGTGGAGCTTATTTGTATGTGACTACGGGCGGGGGCGCAACCGGTGCTAATAGCGTGATAAAACTTGAAGATACCGCTGGTTACAACACCCAGATCGCTATAACAACAACTAATAATATAACTTTATTTACCTCAGCCAGTGGTATGACACTTAAGGGAATCGACTTTGCGCCTATTGGCTCATCTGACACTCCACCCACTATTTCTTCCACAACTCCCGCCAATAATGCCACCAATATCGCTACCAACAGCACTATCGTACTCAACTTCAATGAAAATGTGGACTTGACAACAAGCGCGGTGACATTGGAATGTCCGAATGGCACAGCAAAAACTTTCACTGGTTCACCCGCAAGCAATGTTAATACGGTCACTTTAACACCGAGTGCAACTCTTCCAAGCTCAACAATTTGTGCCGTTACTGTCGATAAAACTCAAGTCACTGATAAAGATGGTACAGCGGATAACATGACTGCAAATTATAGCTTTAGCTTCACTACTGAAACTGCTGCTATTGGTTCACCGCCAACCATTACTTTCAACACCACAACCAATGATTTGATTGATGGGGCAGCGACAACCATCAGTTCACCTTTTGCTGTCACGGGTACGATAGGCACAACGGACTCCACCGATCCGATGCGTACTTTGGGAATCAATTTCACCATTGCTGACAGCGATACGATAATTGCTTCAGTCACTGTTACCGCGACCAGTAGCAATACCACCGTTGTTCCAGCAGGTAATATCATCGTAACAGGCAGTGGCACAGCAGATGTGAATATCAAAATTCAAGGTGCAGCAGTAGGTTACAGCGATATTACCGTGACTGCAAACGATGGGAACAATACAGCAACCTTCGTGATCAAATACGCCGCTTCAACCGCCGGCATGACAACCAGTCGTTATCACTCAGGAAAAGCCGATGCTTCAACAGCGATTGCGCTTGACAGTGATTACATGCTCGTCGCCGATGATGAAGATCAAACGATTCGCTTGTATGATCGCAACAAGTCCGGTTTGCCGTTGAAGAGTTTTGATTTGACCAGTTCATTGAATTTAACAAATACTTCCGGCGGGGTGCCTCGTGAAGTTGATATTGAAGGTTCAACTCGTGTCGGCAACGATATTTACTGGTTAGCTTCACATAGCAATAGCAGTGGTGGTAGTTCTCGTCCAAATCGTTATCGCTTAATTCGCACCGCGTTATCTGGCACGGGTGCAAGTAGCACACTCACTTATACCAGTTATTACAGCAATTTACGCTCAGACTTAATCACTTGGGGCGATGCAAAAGGTTACGATTTTACCGCAAGTGCTGCAACCGGTAAAGCACCAGAATTGGTGGATGGTTTCAATATTGAAGGTTTCACAATTGCACCGGATAGCACAACGGCATTTATCGGATTTCGTGCACCCCAAGTACCTACCACAGGACGAGTGAAAGCCCTCATCGCACCTATCAGTAATTTTACCACTTGGGCAAATGGAAATTTTGCGACTGCGCCAACATTGGGAAATCCGATTGAACTTGATTTAGGCGGACGAGGCATTCGCAGCATGGAATGTAACAGCAACGGATGTTTGATTATCGCAAGGGCTTCTGATGGCGCAGGCAATTTCAAACTCTATCGTTGGTCGGGCAATGCCGCAGACGCACCCGTGATGATGGGCACCGATTTGAGCACCACTGCGATAACTGGGGGAGGCAATGATGGCAGTTTTGAATCCATCGTTCAATTACCCAACGGTGCGATGAATAATTGGGTCAATCAAACCGTGCAACTCCTGCTTGATAATGGCGATACCAAATACTATGATGCGACTACAGTTGCCAAAAATTTAACGCAAGCCAATCACAAAAAGTTCCGTAGCGAAATCGTCACGTTGACTGCTGCGCCGGCTTCGAGTTGCAATAAATCCAATGCAACCCATTGTATTCACGAAATTCAAGGCAGTGGCAGTGCAATGACTACCGGACTTCCGACATCGGTCACGGTTGAAGGGATTGTCATCGCAGATTATCAAGAGCCAGTAGGTAGCATTAAGGGCTTTTTTGTTCAAGAAGAAGCCAATGAAGTTGATGCAAATTCAATGACTTCTGAAGGAATTTTTGTTTATTGCGACACCTGCCCAACCGCTGTAAATGTAGGCGATAAAGTGCGAGTGACCGGAAGTGCCAGTGAATTCAACAATATGAGCCAGATCACCCCGACTGCGGCGGTGACAGTGGTAAATTCTGGTAACGCGTTACCCACGCCTGCGACACTGACTTTTCCCATTTCTAGTGCATTTGCGAGTAAGGACGCGTACTTAGAACAATTTGAAGGCATGTTGGTCAAAATTAATGGTACGCTGACAGTGGTTGAAAACTACCAATTGGGGCGGTTTGGACAGGTGACTTTGGCGGCGGGAACACGTCCACAACAATTTACTCATGCCAATGCACCTAATGTTGCAGGATATACTGCTCACAAAAATACAATCGCCCGACAAATCATCGTATTAGATGATGCCAGCAACGCGCAAAATCCCGATCCAACGATCTATCCACAAAACAATTTATCGGCAAACAACAGTTTACGCTCTGGCTCAACGATTAACAATTTAACCGGCGTATTGCATTGGAGTTGGGGAGGAAACGCATCTAGTTCAGATACTTGGCGAATTCGTCCGGTGACTGGGCAAAGTTGGAATTATAATTTTACCCAAGCACCGCGTCCCACAACTCCGCCATCGGTAGGCACAACCCATGTTCGCGTTGCCAGTTTCAATTTACTCAATTATTTCAACACGTTCACCAATTGCTCACTCGGCGTGGGTGGCGCGACTTCAACCAGTAATTGTCGTGGTGCGAATGACGCAACTGAATTCACTCGCCAAAAAGACAAGCATAAACAAGTTGTTATTGGTTTAAATGCGGATGTGATTGGTTTGATGGAATTGGAAAACGATGGCTACGGTAGCACGAGTGCACAGCAGGATTTGCGGAATTTAATCAACAGCGTGGGCTTGAGTGGCAGAAATTACAAAATGGTCGATGCAGATGCCCTCATTGGTAGCGCGAATTCATTGGGCACCGATGCGATTAAGATTGGCTTGATTTATGATGACAATGCAGTGGAATTAGTTGCCGGTTCAGTGAAAACCAGTAACAATGCCATTTTTGAGCGTCGTCCGTTAGCTGCCACATTTAAGCATAAAACCAGCAATGAAAAATTCACAGTTGTGGTTAATCATCTAAAATCAAAAGGTTCTGCGGGTTCACTCACTGGAGATACTGATCAAAATGATGGGCAGGGCAATTCAAATGCAACACGAGTTGCTCAAGCACAAGCATTGGTGACATTTTTGGCGACGTTGACCGATGATCCTGACATTTTGGTGATGGGTGACATGAATGCGTATGCTCAGGAAGCCCCAATGACCACGATTAAAAATGCCGGTTACACAGATTTGTTGGGCACGAGCAAGTATTCGTATGTGTTCGATGGTCAAATTGGCTATTTAGATCATGCACTTGCAAGCAGTTCTCTTGTACCCCAAGTGACAGGCGCGGATGATTGGCATATTAACAGCGATGAACCGAGTGTTTTGGATTACAACACTGAATTCAAATCGACGGGGCAAATCACGAGTTTCTACGCAGCAACACCCTTTCGTTCTTCCGATCATGATCCCGTGTTGATTGGCTTAAATTTGGGCAAATATACTTCCACAACGTCACCCAATTCGCCCAGTTATACGGTCATTGTGCAAACTGCGGGAAATGGCACGGGTCAGGTAGAACAAACCGCAATTCCCACAACAGGCAGTGCGAAACTACAATTGAAAGCGGTAGCCGATGCGAATTCTCGTTTTGTGGGTTGGTCAGAACGGTTTGCGCCGGAATGTGTGGGTAATAATCCAATCGTGACGGTCACAGTCAATGCCATCAAAACATGTATTGCTACGTTTGAGAAAATTCCACCAAGAACGCAGACTATCAACTTTGCACCATTGCCAGCAAAACAACTGGGTGATCCTGATTTTTCACTCGTTGCGACAGCGACTTCGGGCTTAATGGTGACATTTAATAGCACTACGCCAACAATTTGTTCGGTCAATCAAAACACCGTGCATCTCAACAACAGCGGTACATGTCACATCACCGCACAACAACTTGGCAATAATCAATATCTTGCTGCAATACCGGTATCGCAAAGTTTCAACATTGCCCCTCGCACCAATCCGACAACGGGTACCGGCAACAGTTCAACCGGAGGAAATACTTCAAGTGGCACTGGTTCAGTCATTCCGTCACAACTGCGGGGAATCAGTGCGAATGGGTATGTTGATCAACAACCGTTAATCGTGGGATTATTTTCCAGTGGTAAGCAACAGGTATTAATTCGAGCTTCTGGAGTGTTTCAAGACATCGATCCGAAAATCTCGGTATTTTCCTATCCAAATAGAAAACTTTTGGCAAGCAATGACAATTGGAACAGTGCGACAAGTGCCGCGGAATTGCAACAAAAACAACTCGCTCCGTCGCGCCAAACCGATGCAGGCATGATCGTGGAATTGCCTGAAGGTTTATTGACGGTGGAAATGATTGCAACTGTTTCTGGTGTGGGTATTGTCGAAGTCTATGATTTAGGAGTATTTGATCACTCCTCAACAAGCTACGCCTTCAAAGGCTTCAGTGTCAATGCAACTCTGCACGATTATCCGATTATCGCAGGATTATTGGTGACAGGGGATAAAAAACGGATGTTATTGCGTGCAATGGCTTTAGAAACCGGAATTGACCCAGAACTCGAAGTGTTTAGCTATCCAGATCGGCGGTTATTGGCAACAAATTATCGTTGGGCAACCAGTACCGCACAGTTAGAATTGCAACAAAAACAACTTGTTCCACCGCGTGAAACGGATGCTGCAACAGTGACTGAATTATCGCAAGGGTTGCTGACGGTCGAAGTCACGAAGGCGAGAAATACACACTCAGGAAGAAGTATTGTAGAAATCTATGAAATGACAGTTTTTCACTGAAACTTTTATCATTAGATTCAATAGTTAAGGTGGGTAAAATGCCCTGATGTTTTGCCCACCCTCATTAAAAATTAACTGAATATCGCTACAGCAACGTAAAAAGAATGTTCAAATCTGTGAAGTTCCCTACAAATTCCGATTTAAACAGTCATCAGGCTCACTGCTTTCAACAAACTTCAATTTTTCTCTGAAAATAATGTAAAATCATGACAATGATTCGTGCCCGATCAGTCAATTTTTTTCGATAATTGGCAATCCCGATGACACGCAAAAATGATGGTACAAACAACAATGGAGGAATTTATGGAACTTGGTGATTCACTTCCCGATTTAACCTTGCCTGCGACGGGCAACCAGATGATTAATTTAGCCAATTTGGTTGGAAATCCCGTGCTACTCTATTTTTATCCTCGCGATGATACTCCCGGATGCACGCAAGAAGGTGAGGATTTTCGGGATCATTATGCCAAATTACAAGCAAAGCACGTTCAACTTTTTGGTATTTCACGAGATTCTATCAAATCTCATGAGAAATTTAAAAGTAAACATCGCTTGCCATTCCCCTTACTGAGCGATGAAGATGAAGCTGCCTGTCAATGCTTTGGCGTGATGCGCGATAAAATGATGTTTGGTAAACAAGTACGTGGCATCGAACGCAGCACGTTTTTGTTTGACAGCACCGGCATATTGCGTGAAGTATGGCGTAAGGTCAAAGTTGAACAACATGTGCAGGAAGTTTTGGCTATCATCAAAAAGTTATAGTTTGC
Organism: Thiomargarita sp.; assembly: GCA_020721025.1. Lineage (GTDB taxonomy): Bacteria > Pseudomonadota > Gammaproteobacteria > Beggiatoales > Beggiatoaceae > DYNO01. Next base: position 9,912 of record DYNO01000052.1, read on the forward strand.
ATTTTATCAATTTTCTCGTGACCAAGTTTCACCGCGACATCATCACAGGGTAATGGGAAAATTATCTATAGCTGGGGAACTATAAAAAGAATATCTCAACCTGTCAGGTTTGCTGAAGCCTAACAGGTTTTGAATGCTCTTTTTACGTTGCCGTAGCTATAATTCAGACAGCGATAGAACAAGACGGTAGCGACAGAAATTTTGATTAAGAAACTTTAATATCAAACAGTTGCTGTCCTTCAGTATCGCAAATATGCACTGCACAGGCAATACACGGATCGAAACTGTGAATAGTACGCAGAATTTCTAACGGTTGTTTTGCGTCGTGTAAATGATGCCCTTGCAATGCCGCTTCATACGGTCCAACCCGATTCTGCGGATCACGCGGTCCGGCATTCCACGTACTTGGCACAACTGCTTGATAATTGGCGATTTTTTCGTTTTCAATCACAATCCAATGCGCCAACCCGCCGCGCGGAGCTTCCATATAACCCACCCCTTTCGCCTGCCTTGCCCACGTTTTCGGTTCCCACAATGTTTCGTTGAAGGTTTTGGTATCGCCAGATTTCACATTTGCAATCAATTGGTTATACCAACCCGTCATCGCATCAGCAATAATCTTGGTTTCCAAAGTGCGCGCTGCCGTCCGTCCTAGGGTGGAATACAAGGCAGTGACCGGTAATTCCAATTTATTCAATGTCATATCGACCAATTCCTTGGTTTGCTCATGTCCCTTGGCATACAACATTAAAACCCGCGCCAATGGGCCCACTTCAACCGCATGTCCGCGCCAACGAGGTGATTTTAACCAAGAATATTCTTTCTCGACATCTAAAAACTGATAGGGCGGCTCCGGACCGGTGTAATTCAACGTGGTTTCGCCGTCGTAAGGATGCAAACCGGCATTTTTTCCCTTACTGTAATCGTACCATGCCCGCGTCGCAAACTCTTGAATTTGGTCAGGTGCGTTCAAATCTATGGGTTGAATGTCATTAAGATTGCGGTTTAAAATCACGCCAGCGGGAATCAGAAAACTGGCAGCATCCGTCCCATTGCTCGGAAAATCGCCATAAGTCAAAAAGTTACCCACCCCTTCCCCTTGTTTAAACCAATCTTTATAAAAACTGGCAATTGCCAAGGTATCCGGGATATAGACTTGTTCCACAAATTCTTGCATCTGGTGGATGATTGACAACACTTGGGAAAACTTCTTGGCATTCAATGCAGAATCGGATTCTAAATCAATCGCACAGGGCACGCCTCCGACGACAAAATTGGGATGCGGATTTTTTCCACCGAAAATTGCATGGAGTTTGACGACATCTCGTTGCCAAGCAAGGGCTTCCAAATAGTGACATACTGCCATTAAGTTGGCTTCTGGGGGAAGTTTATATTCTGGATGTCCCCAATATCCATTGGCAAAAATGCCCAATTGCCCAGATTCGACAAAAGTTTTTAGTTTCTTTTGCATGTCCGAGAATATAGCCGGGCGAGGATTTTGGGTAGTGGCTGAGGGATTGAGCGAGTTCGGAAGTGGCTTTGGGGTCGGCTTTGAGGGCGGAAACCACATCAACCCAATCAAGGGCATGGAGATGATAGAAGTGCATGACATGATCGTGAATATATTGCGCTCCGATCATCAAGTTACGAATCAGTTGTGCGTTTGCTGGTATGGTGTAATGAAGTGCATTTTCGACAGACCGCACTGAGGCAATGCCATGCACTAGGGTACATACCCCGCAAATATGTTGGACATAAATCCATGCGTCGCGCGGGTCACGTCCCTTCAAAATTGTTTCAATGCCCCGAACCATTGTACCGGAAGAGTAAGCGGTTTCAATGGTTTGCGTTGCTTCGTTCAATTGGGCTTCGATGCGCAAATGTCCTTCGATCCGGGTGACCGGATCCACCACAATACGTTGGCTCATAGTATTTCTCCATTTTCGCTCTTTTAGAATATTATGATTTACTTATGCACATAATACCATAAATTGCGCTCAACTGTTGCAGCGTGTCGCCCAGTCCCTTTGGAAGGTTCTCGGAGACGGGAGTGTTGACAGAATTGGTTAAAATTGCGAGAATTATCAGTGATTATCAATAAGAACAGGGGCGGAATGTCACGGTGGGATTGAATGATCAATCTTCATTCCAATCAATTTGTTGAGAGAAGATGCTGACAATCACATTCATCAGTTATCGCTGCGATTGACGAGGATTTTGCTCTCACAGGGAAATTGTAGGTACGACGGCAGACGATCTCAAACATGAGGATTGGAATAATTACTTGGGACTATTGCAAGTTTGCTAGGGTAAACAAAATTTCAACAGTATTTATCATGCTCGCATAAAACCATCGCACCCACTTTTTTGGGTAAAATTCTCTGATAAGGATAAATCAAGTATAAATGTAAAAAAAAACAAAGTCAAATCGCTTTAACACGACAAAAATGTGCAGAGGGCTCGGATTATTAGAATGTTTTTATTCGCAATTCATCTATTTTTTTATCTTTGATGGGTCGAGTCTCTGTATTATTTGACGATTCTATGCATCACTCACGCGCAGTTTTCACTACATTCGTGTGATTCATTGTCAGCGTTCTTTAACTACATGATTATCGAATAAATTGTTGAAGATTATACGGTTAAAGTGCCGAATTGAGTAGCATTTTAAATACATTTGTCTGAGGAAAGATTTTTAGAATGAGAGATTCTGAAGAAATTTTGACAGTCTCGCCATGATAGAATTTTTAAACGCGACTTACTTGAGACTTCCTTACTATATAAAATAAATCATCTGGTGTGTAATCGCTGCATTACTTTATCCAGTTTTCCATCTAATAGCAGCGGAAAAGTTTCTAACGCTATTTCCAACGCGGTCTCAATTGCCGTGAAATCTGATTGCGATGGTGCATCTAACACGTAATTTGCCACATCACGCGCCGCACCGGGGTGTCCGATTCCCACGCGTAAACGTAGAAATTGTGGACTCCCCAATTGGGCTATCGTGCTTTTCAAACCATTGTGTTTGCCGTCGCCGCCCCCCTGTTTGAGACGAATCACGCCGGGCGGAAAATCCAAATCGTCGTGAATGACTAAAATTTGTTCAGGGGTAATTTTGTAAAATCGTGCCAATGCTGCGATGGCTTGACCACTTAAATTCATGAAAGTATTGGGTTTTAATAACCAATAATGTGAATTAGCGGATTCGACCTTGGCAACTTCTCCGTGAAACTTGGCTTCGCTACGCAACTGCACACCCGCCCGCCTCGCCAGTTTGTCAACCAACCAATAGCCGGCGTTATGACGAGTCGCAGCGTAACGCGCCCCCGGATTGCCAAGTCCTACAATGAGCATGATAGACACAGCAATTTCTAGCTTTCTGCCACAACGTTGGTTTCTGCTTCTTCACCACCCCGCGGCAAATGCACTGAAACCACTGGATGATCGCCATGCGTTAAGCTCGGAATGTGCACGCCTTCGGGTAATTGGAGATCGGATAAATGAATAATATCACCGACTTGTGCAGTTGCCAAATCAATGGAGATGAATTCAGGCAAATCTTTCGGTAAGCAACGGATTTCTACTTCAACCATCAAGTGAGAAATTATCCCCCCGCCGGTTTTGACACCCACGCAAATGTCTTGATTGATAAAGTGTAGTGGAACATGAATTGTGATTTCTTCAGTTTCACTGACGCGCAATAAATCCATGTGCATAATAATTGGACGGCTCGGATGGCGTTGTAAATCTTTCAGCACCGCTTTTTCATCCGCTTGTCCGTCAATATGAATGGTCAAAATATGCGAGTAAAAGGCTTCGTTGGCGAGATTTCTTTGTAATTCGTTGTGAGAAAAAGTCAATGCGACGGGGTCTTTACCCGCACCATACATAATGGCGGGAACATGACCGGCATGACGAAGGCGGCGGCTCGCACCCTTGCCCAAGTCAGTACGAAGTTGAGAGGTTAATTCAAACGAGGTGCTCATAGATTCTCCAAAAAAATAGCCAACACTCCGCGACCAGAGTGTGAATTGAGTAAGTTCAAAAGTTTATAATTATAGCGCAAAATAATGCAAATAACAATACTTCAGACAAGCGCATATCAAATTTTTAAATTTCAACAATTTCAAAAAGTTGCGATAATAAATTCAAATAGGTATCTTGTTGCAGCATTATTGGCGATTTTCCCTTGACGAACTGTAGCCAACTCTTTTTGTCTTGTGCTGCGTTTTCGACATGCAAACCAACTTGAAATTTGAAGTTGAACATCCGATGCACCAATTGTGTCAAAATGTTACTGTCGTTTTGGACAAAAAATGAGTGCTCGGGAGAAAAATGATGCACGAAGACATCTCGATTGTGGAACTTGATGAAAAATTAACCAACCGTAAACGAGTCGGTGGCGGAATCTGTAATATTTATCTTAGGTTATCACGCCGTCCTAACCAACGTTGGCTTGATATGTTTAACTCAATACAACTTTATCCGCGTCAATCCATGATGACGGCACATATTGAGGATAAATATATCGTGGTAAAAGGAACGCTTGCCGATTTTGAAAGTGTCTATTTGCCACAATTACAAGATGATGTAAAACATTGCAATGAACAGTGTCGCAAATACAGCACCGAAGATGAATCGCGGGGACCCTTGGGATTTTTATTTTCTCTCATGAAATAACGTATTTTTGAATCGGAAACCTGATAAATTTAACGGATAGTTTGAAATAATCGTGAATAAACCAACCATTTTAAAGTATAATCGATTGATTTGACAGATTATTAAATCACTGACAACAAGTTTGACTCACGGTTATGGGCGAATGACCGAAATACTGTCACAACACGTTTAGGCACGCTCACTGGAATGCTGAACTGCCTAAATGTGTTATTGTTCAATCAATTATTCTTCTTCCAATTGCTGTAGTAAATACCACATTTCATCTAAATCCGCGTGACAACGTTGCACCCACGTATCCCCCCAAAAAAAGTGACAACTGGTTTCCGCCCGTAATAACCGCCAATGTGCTTGTTCTAAACGTTGATATAATTCCGGCGTGGGATTTTCGAGCCGTTTGAGTTTATCCTGCACCGCATGAAAATGGCTGCTGGCGTGTTTAACCCGTTGTAAAGCCTCACGTTGTGTTTGTGACCCCGTCCATTGTACAAATCCTAAACCACTATGTTCGCCGGTATTCCATGCCGCTGTCCGCACATAAACCCGCCCATGCGCCCCGTATTTATCCAAATAATCATCAATAAATGTAGGCTGAATCATACCCAAACCTTCACGTAGATTATTCAACAAATTATGATAAAAGTGATACCAAAAGTTCGCGGAAGGATTCACATTCCGAAACCACCCGCCATTATCCCCATCGCTGCACGTCGTCACTAACGGTTCAAAATCACAATGTTGGGTGCGTTGTTGCAATTCATTGGCAAACCACTCAAATTCCATTCCCGATTCTTGAGCATCGGATAATTGCCGATCTCGAACAATAACGATGATTTCTTCCCCTTGATATTGTGCAAAGTGGGGACGATAGCGCAATTCTTGCCATGACATGGGATCAAGTGGCACCACATATTCACTGTCAACAATGACATAGCGATAACCCGCTTTCTTGAGATGGGGAATCAATTCCATGCTAAAACTCATCTCCGGACACCAAAAACCGGGGAAATGGCTGCGATGAAACAAATGTTGCGCGGCTTGTTGCCAACGCGTCAATTGCTCATCCCAATCTTGTTTTGGAATGAGCGGTAAAACGGGATGATAATAAGCTGTGCCTAAGATGTTAAAAATCTTATTATTTTGCAAGTGCCACAACAAATCGCCGCATTTCACAATCCCGTAAACAGTGGCTTGAAAATCAGGATTGGATAAGGTTTCCAACAACGTACCCGATAAGGATAAATGCACGCGCGCCACCTGCTCATAACCCCATAATGCTCGCGGCATCCGGTCAAGGGCAAACAAAATTTCTTTGGCTTCCCACGGTTTTTCTGCCAGCAGATGTTCCAAATTACCCGCAGGTTGATGTAAGTTTAAAACCAGTGCATGAAAAATAGGTTGCATGATAACACCTTGATTCTATTGGTATAAATTCAGCGTGGCATCCGAAGACTCGCAAGATTCCACGATGTTGTTTCACATTCGCAGCGAATAATTTTCAATTTTACATCTTTTTGCAGATTTTTTAACTTACGCGGGAAAGACTCCGGTCGATAAATACCGATCCCCGCGGTCGCATACGATGACAGTAATCACTGCATTTTCAACCGTTTGTGCCAATTGTAGGGCAGCAGCAATCGCACCACCGGAGGAAATACCGGCAAAAATCCCTTCTTCCGCGGCAAGACGACGAGTCATTTCTTCCGCTTGTTGTTGTGAAATATCAATCACTTGATCAACTCGACGGGCATCATAAATTTTTGGTAAATATTCTGGTGTCCAACGCCGAATGCCGGGAATACTCGCGCCTTCTGCCGGTTGCACGCCAACAATTTGAATGGACGGATTTTTTTCTTTCAAAATACGCGACGTTCCCATGATCGTCCCCGTTGTGCCCATCGAACTGACAAAATGCGTCACAGTGCCTTGGGTATCGCGCCAAATTTCCAACCCTGTCGTTTGATAATGCGCTAACGGATTGTCGGGATTATCAAATTGATTGAGAATCTTGCCCTTGCCGTCTCGTTCCATCTGCAACGCCAAATCCCGCGCCGCCTCCATGCTGCCTTCTTTGGGCACCAGAATAATTTCAGCACCATACGCCCGCATCAACATCCGCCGTTCGATACTCATATTTTCTGGCATAATCAAGATCATCCGATACCCTTTAATCGCCGCACCCATCGCTAGGGCAATTCCTGTATTACCGCTAGTTGCTTCAATTAAAGTATCGCCGGGACAGATATCTCCACGGAGTTCTGCTTGATGAATCATGCTCAAGGCGGGACGATCTTTGACTGAACCGGCGGGATTATTGCCTTCAAGTTTTGCCAAAATGACATTATTCGTTGAATTTAAACGTTGTAAGCGTATCAGCGGCGTGTTGCCCACAAATTGTTCAAGTGTTGGAAAAATCATGATGTTGCCTCACAAAAGTGCTGAAGTTGTCAACGATTCGCTTAATTACGCGATAATCATCCATCTTAAAAATTGAAAGTGAAGCGTGCCATGCGTCCAATGCGTTGGAAAAAGAAATATGTTACAGGCAGAGTAGAGATTGATGCACGGCAACAACAAGTAGTTTCATTGCTGAATGGCATTGCGGTAGAAAGTGAACATACGGAACATTGCCAAGATTTGAATGAATTATAGAACCGATTTGACATCTTTAAGCCATGTAGATTAAGCTGTTTCTATTTTCATATGAACAGCGGTTAAAAATGTCGTTAAGCGTTTGTAGAAAACCAAACGTTATTCACGTCGTCAACATCACTGCTT
>DYNO01000053.1:0-3173 GCA_020721025.1 Thiomargarita sp.
GAAAACAGGAATAACTTAATCCTCTCTGTTTAAAGATGTCAAATCGGTTCTATAACGGTATTTTATGGTGAACTCAATTCACTTTCTCGTAATTCAACAAAGGAGTATGGCATGAAACATTTTTTATGTTGGATCAGTGTGTTGTTATCACTGATGATTTCGTCAGTGCAAGCGGCTGACATTCAAGGATTGTGGAAGGTTCAAGCCACTGCCAGTGGTGGAGGAGCTAATGGTGATTGGATAATGTCGATAAATGATGGAATTATCCACGGTTCAGCTTATTGGTATGCGCCGCCGACCAGTGGCACTCATGACAACATTGATAGAGTCATGGGTACAATGGACGGTAATACAGTATCAATCACCCGTTATTTATCACCATCAGTATTAGCAGGCAAAACCCAAACTTTTACAGGTACAGTGAGTGGCACAAACATTTCCGGTACATGGGCTGGAACAGGTTGTTCAAGTTCTTGTGGGTGGACAGCAACAATTACCCCGCTTGCGACTTCTTCTACAACAGGTACTTGCCCCACTCCTCCGGCATGTCCCACCATACCAACCTGTCCTGTGTGTCCTGCTACGCCGACTTGTCCAGTTACGCCGACTTGTCCAGTTACGCCGACTTGTCCAGTTACACCGACTTGTCCAGTTACACCCATAGGAGATTGCACCGCCACTTACAACGCCGGTACAGGCAGATTTATTGCACCTTGTGTTGCTGTTCCCGTTACTCCACCTTTTGGTACTACACAGATACTGAATTACAGTGTCGAGATGCAACAACGCACCGGTGTCTATACCTTTGATTTAGATTTGGATACAGTCAAACAACATTAAGTTATTCATGGTGGATAGGGAAATTTCCACGTCCACCTATCAATTCTCAGTATAGCGCAACCATGCCTGCAAGCGTTCGATGAATTCCGGCATGGCGATGAAAACCGCAAGAGCAACCAATGTATTAACGATGCCCAAACTGAGAAAAATTTCAGCAATATTAAATTGATACTGCAACATCATAATCGTCGCCACTGAAGAAGCCACCATCATCAGGGCGTTTAAAATATTATTCGAGGCAATAATTCTCGCACGATGCAACGGATTACTGCGATGTTGAATCATGGCATTCAGTGGCACAATGTAAATTCCTCCAAAAAAACCTATCAACGCCAAATCCAACAACGCCCGCGTGCTGCCCGCCATCGCCAAAAATTGCCACACGCCTTGCGAACCTGCGGGTAAATGGGCTTGCATCAACGGTTGACTGGCAAAATATACGTCAATGGCAAACACCGTAATCCCCAGCGCGCCAATCGGCACAATTCCCAATTCAATCCGCCCTTTCGACAATTTTTCGCACAACACCGATCCCGTTCCAATACCGACCGAAAACATCGTGAGTAACAACGTGACCACTTCGTTATTGCCGCCGAGCACATATTTCGCATAAGCAGGCATTTGTGACAGATAAGTTGCGCCCACGAACCAAAACCACGACATTGCTAAAATTGCAATGAAAACGCTACGTTTCTCCCTGCCACATTGAATCATTTTCCACGTTTCAATCGCAATATTCCAACGAATTTTCAGTGTCGCTTCAGAGGGTTGCGCGGGTAAAATGAATAAACTGGCAGTGTAACCCAAAATTGCCAAAATAATGATCAAAATAGAAATAATGGTCGCGCCCTGCTCTGGAATCGAAATCAGTACCCCGCCCAAAATCGTGCCTAATAGAATCGCAAGAAAGGTGCCCATATTAATCAAGCCGTTACCGCCAATCAGTTCGTTTTCTGCCAGATGTTGCGGGAGAATGCCGTATTTGAGCGGGCTAAACATGGCAGCTTGCGTACCGAGCATAAAAAGCAGAATTATCAATAAGATGATGTTGTTGGTATAAAATCCGATGACCGCCACACCCATGATAAAAATTTCTGCCAATTTGATGCGTTGCATTAAGCGAGATTTTTCATATTTATCAGCCAATTGCCCCGCAGTCGCTGAAAATAAAAAATAGGGCAGAATGAAAAAACCCGCGCACAGGGTGACGAGAATATTGGTATCAATACCGTAGAGCGTATCGCCTTGAAAGATAATTAAAATCACCAACGCATTTTTATAAACATTGTCATTAAACGCGTTGAGAAACTGTGTCCAAAACAAGGGGACGAAACGCCGACTGCGAATCAGTTGCCATTGTGTCATAAGTTTTTGAATAATATTGAGAAAATGAGTGAAGCGCGCGGAAAGTGAAATCAGGTTTAGGTGAGCTTTTTTTACAGTGCGTCAGCTACAGTTCAATGATACACGTTCTCACTCCGTTGTGTCGCATTTCATATTATTCAAATTTAATTTTTAGTCTTTTCAAAGAGTTAGTATCTGATAATCAATTTAAATATCTCAATAAAATCAATGAATTAATCATTGAACTGGGTAAACTTATAAATTTGCTTTTAATTTCAATAAGTTGAGAAAATTAATCTAAATTTGTAATTTATTGATTTTAATAAAGTTGTTAAAAATGATATCGTGTTACACTGATTACATCCTTCCTCAAGACATGAACGCATCGAAAATGTTCTATAATTACATCAGGGTTAAACTTATTTAAGGAAATAAAAGATGCGTACTAAATATTTGTTTTTTGAGCTTATTTTGCTGGGATTAGTAATCTCTTCTCCACTACACGCTTGGCAAGTGACAGTGACAACGGAAGCGGGCGAAGATGAACAGGTCGTGGTGACAAATGACCGTGATTTGAAGGGAATGGATGCCTACCTCGTTTGGGTGGATAAGGACGCAAAACGTGCTGAAGATGTGTTTCAGTCGTGGACGGTCGATAAAGAATGGCAAACGGGCTTGATGCCGGTGACTCCGGAAGCATTGGAGTTGTCACATTTCCCAGCGCGTAAGTTGGCGAAGTTAAAGCAAAAATGTGCAGAAAAACACCGTTGCTTTTTGGCGATGGTTGCCGTGCTGCATGGTAAAGACCCGCTGGATGTCTCACAATGGCAGGCGACTTCCATTTTGCCGTTGACCACCGAAGCAGGGCGGGAACGGTTGCCGGGACAACAATTTTTCTTGCCTCCTGAAAGCGTGGCAACAGGGTTTGATAAAACGACTGATGCAGTGACAACCGCCACAGCACCTTCTCCCGCTGCTGCTCCCGTTGC
>DYNO01000053.1:3273-17363 GCA_020721025.1 Thiomargarita sp.
TGCTGCTCCCGTTGCCGAGAATGTAACAACAGGTCGCACAACGGAAAAACCGGATATTTTTAAATTGGTTGATAATCAAATCTTGTATGCCAATGGCAGCGCGCAACGGTTTCAAGTAATTGATTTGAAAGATTTAACTCAGCCAAAATTAGCTGGTTGGATGCCGCTGACGGGCACGCCGCGAGAAGTTTACACGTTAGGATCGAGCATTGTATTGTTGCAAACCGATTATGTCGCGACAACGGGGGAGAATCAAACTCGATTAACTTCGTTGCGTCAGGTCAATGGTCAGTTGGAAAAAGTCGATGAAGTGACGTTAAGCGGGAATTTTTTGCAATCACGGCGGCGGGATGATGTCATTTATGCCGTGCAAAACAGTACTAGCATGTCAATGCCAGGTTGTCCCAGTTGTATTGTGGATTATGCTTATTCCCAGCCCACGATACAAATTACTGCGCTACGGTTGGATGGTCAAGGCAAGTTGAATATTGTCGATAAAGCCGAAGTTTCTGGTTACAGTCCTGAAATCGCCATTTTTCCCGATCATCTGGTGGTTGCCACTCATGATGCACAGGAATGGAATTCAACCAATATTCAAATATTTAACCTCGCGGTGCCCAATGCTGCCTTGGTAAAATTGCCCTTGCTGAATGTGCCCGGTCAAGTGCCCTCTGAGTTTCATTTAAATGTTTATAATCAACAGTTTCGCGTTGTTTATGGACCAACTTTCAATGATAAAGTGGGCAGTTCGTTGGCAATTTATGATTTGAGCAAACCAACGCTCGATTTATTAGGAAAAGTGAGCAACATCGCACCGGGAGAGGCTTTATTTGCGACGCGTTTTACTGACAATCGCGCATTTGTCGTAACCTATGAACGCACGGATCCGCTGTGGGTGATTGATTTGAGCAATCCACAAGCACCGAGCATTTTAGGTGAATTGAAAGTGCCCGGTTGGTCAGAAAAGTTATTTTTTAATAACAATCAATTATTTGCAGTTGGAATGCACGATCAACCCGAACCCAATGAAAATGCAAAGTGGGTGCGGCGGGTGGCATTGAGTTTGTTTGACGTGTCTGATAATAATTTGAGCTTGCTCAGTCGCTTCATTCCACTGTTAGATTTGGGCATTACCTACAGTTCGAGCGAAGCCTTGACTGATGAACGGGCTTTATTTTTGGATTGGAATAATCGCTTTGCCTCCTTGCCAATCCAATCATGGGAAACGGCGGATAACAGTTTCTTGCAATTGGTTTCTTTCCAAAACAATAAGATAGAAAGTATTGGGCGGATAGTCAGTCCAGTCGCTATTCAACGCAGTTTACCGGTGGATAAACAAACATTGGCAGCGTTGGGCGATCAGGAAATGTTGACATTGACATGGGAAATGGGCAATCCAAACACGCAACCGGTCAAAGTATTAGGGTCGTTGGAATTGGCAAGCAATGTTTCTCAAGTGAAAAAACAAGGCGATAACTTGTGGGCAGTGGGTCAGGGTAACAGCGGCTTGCATCGGTTATATCGTTACACCACGCAAGATATTACCGCCCCAGCGCAACAGTGGAAATTGCCACAAAGTTATAACAATGTGGTATTGAATGACAAATTAGCCGTGTTTTACAACACCAATCCAATCGCAATCCAAGTGGCTGAATTGACTAGCGGAAAAGTGCGTCCCGCGCAACGTTTAGAAGCAGTCACTACGGAAAACAATGGCACAACCCTGACCGAATGGACAAACCGTTCGCAATGGATGTTACAAGACGATAAATTGTATGTCGCTGAAAGTCGTTATATTACCACGCCGATGCCGTATCAGTGGAAAAATGGAATTGCACCAACAAATTATTCTGGTGATTATCAATCACATACGTTATTGCGCAGTTGGAATTTGCTGCCCGACGGTGCGAAAGAAGAGACAGCACGTTCGATTCCGGGAGAACCGATTGGGGTGGCAGCAGGTGGTAACTATGTGATAACTCGTGAAATTTCTCAGCAATTGCGCTTAAATTTATTGGCGTTGAATTCGGATAATGCCCGTTTGGTGAGCAGTCGTGAACTGCCTTGCCGTAGCAATTCCCAAGCGATTTGGGTGGACGGCGCGGTGTACGTGACTTGCATCGTGAATGAACCCACTGATGAAACTTTGGTGGAAATGACCACGCCAATTTTGAAACTTGATCCATTTAGCGGGCAATTGGCAGAAGGTTTTGCTGAAATCGGGCGGTGGAATATCAAGGGCTATCATGCAACGGTCTCAGTCACAGCAGACGGTATCGCGTTGATTGGGAACGATTATTATCCTCTTTATGCTCGTCCGATGGTGGATGTAGCGATGCCCATAACGAGCAAGATGGCAATGCCGTATTATCAACCAGATTGCGATGTTTATCAACTGATGGTTGGCAGTCAACCCACATTGTTGAAACATTTCGACAATTGCCCAATCAGTGAAAATACTTCCGCATGGAATGGAACGCAGGCGTGGATTGCGAAGGGATTTGCTGGACTTGAAATGTTGAAGTGGTAAGTTAGGCGGGAACACGTTAGGATGGGTTCTGGCTCATCCTGCGTGATTCATTTTGAGACCTGTTACTAAGTTGAAACTCGCTGAATTATAAAGAATTTAAGTTTTCATATTGAGAATTGCTGCGATCAAAATGTTTTCGCAGATTCTGGCGAGAATTCTTCTAGGGAAAAGGAATTGACAGCCATTGAGTTCGACCGCGAAGGAGAAAAGCAATAATAAAATTGATTTTTTTCATACATTTTCACCAAATCAGTTAAACTCGTTGTTATCGCTAGATTATTCTGCCATCGAAGTATCACTTCTGAGGCACTGATTCGCTAAGTTCACTGCTTGAATCAGTTGCTGATCACTTTACGATTTAATAATAGTAATATTCTTTTAAAATCAGTTGATTATTCACTGCATGGAACTTCATTTTTTTAAGAATGGTTATCTTTTTAATCAGTAGTCGCGGGACATTGAGGGTTCCATTTTTTTGCAATAGGGACGAAAACTCTGTTTGTAGGTCGTTTTCCCCTACTTCTCCCTTAAGTCAAGAGTTTTGATAGAATAGTTCTGAATAAAGTGCGTATATTTGTCATCTTGTTACTATCCATTGATAAATATCTATTTTTTTTGCCAGCGACTTAGTGTAAACTTTACTGTGGATTCAAAAGAATGCGCTGCTTTCATTCCCATTTCCGTTCTTTATCTGATTATATTCCTATGAAAATAGGAACTGAATAACTATCGTAGTTAAGTAGTTAGAGTCGCGACCCGTATCAGCGAGACTTTAAACGCACGTAAGAGCAGTGTCAGACTCAGTGTATCGAGCTTCTGTGTTGACGACGTGAATAACATTTGTTTTACTACAAATGATTTAAGATCACTATAGAGAGGTTGTCTTGATACACATCACATTTTACTCTAATCGTCATTGGTTGTTGCTTTCGATTTTCTTGATATTCAATGTATTCGTTATGAGCGCATTTGCAGAAAACACTATTGGGAGTAATCCAACTCCGCTCGACCGGCGTGAGTTGCCTACTCCAGGTGAATCTGCACCCATTTTACCCAAATTGCCCGCGTTGCCACCCATTCCGTTGCAAAATAAGCCTTCACTATCGACTGCTGCCAAAGTCCCAGTCAAAAAATTTATTTTCAAAGGAAATCAAGTTATTAGCACAGAAGAATTGACTCATCTGGTAAGCAAGTATCAAAATCGTGAAATTACTGCGGAAGAGTTGCAAGAAGTCAAAAATATCGTTTCTCGTCATTATGTTGAAAAAGGTTATATTAACTCCGGTGCGATTATTCCCGATCAACCCGTCAAAGATGGTGTGGTGCTGTTAGAAATTATTGAAGGAGAACTGGTTAAGGTTGATATTGAAGGTAACAAACGGTTGCGCACGGCTTATATTCAAAAACGTTTGCAACTTAAGGAAAAAGAAGCCTTAAATATCAATGAATTACAGGAGAGATTGCAACTGCTTCATCAAAATCCTTTGTTCAAACGAATTAACGCAGAATTGGGACCGGGCGTGAAATTGGGCGAGGCAATGTTGAAAGTGCAAGTGACTGAAGAACGTCCTTATGAGTTTGGTTTTCGGATTAATAATCATCGGTCTCCCAGCGTTGGGGCGTATCGTGGGGAATTGGAAGCGCAACATCGCAATTTATTGGGATTTACGGATCGGCTCTATTTGCGTTATGGCTTGACCAATGGCTTGAAAGATTACACCGTTGATTATAGTTTGCCGGTGACGCGTTATGACACGATGTTGGCTTTTCACGTCGAACGCAGTGATTCTGAGGTGGTAACTGAGCCGTTTAAACAATTGGATGTGCGCAGCGATGCAGAGACTTATGCCGTCACATTGACTCATCCGATTTATCGTAAGCATGATCGACAATTGGATTTGGGATTGCGCTTAGAAAGACGGAGCAGTAAAACATTTTTGTTAGGTCGTCCCTTTTCTTTCGGTGAAGGGGTCAGAGACGGCGAAAGTAGCATTTCTGTGGCGCGCCTTACGCAAGATTGGTTGTATCGCAGTCGATCTGAAGTGATTGCTGCCCGTTCGAGTTTCAATTTTGGTTTAAATGCTTTGGATTCGACAATTAACGATGATGGTTCGCCAGACAGTAAATTTTTCAGTTGGTTAGGACAATTTCAATGGGTAAAACGGCTGAAATTGTTAGACAGTCAAATTTTGTTTCGTACCGACTTACAGTGGACGAATGAAGGATTGTTGCCATTAGAGAAATTTTCTATCGGTGGGGCTTCGACGGTGCGCGGCTATCGTGAAAATCAGTTGACCAGAGATAACGGTTGGGTTTCATCGTTGGAATGGCGGATTCCGATTCTCAGCCGGGAAGTGCGAGAAGATGGGATTTTATACCTGACTCCATTTATTGATTACGGGCGAGCATGGAATAGCGAATCAGATACGCCAGAACCTCGTGATATTTCGAGTATTGGTTTGGGGTTACGTTGGTTGCCGACTCAGAAAATTCAAGCGGCGTTGTATTGGGGTAAGCCATTGCGTAAATTAGCAAAACCGGAAGATAAAAATTTGCAAGACGACGGGGTGCACTTTGAGTTAGGTATGCAGTTTTAATTTTTGTCAGATTTCAAACCTGTCAAGTTTCAGAAATTCTGGCAGGTTTGGATTCGATAATTACGCAGAATGTTCTGCACATTTAAACGTTCCGCCGAAAGAATTTCCCATAATCCCCGCGTTTAAAATCCCCAATATCTGTTCAATTTCAGAAACATAATATTCTTGCAAATCAATTTCTACGAGTTGATCTTGCAGTCGTAAAAATTTCCAATTCGTGCCGGTCGTGACAACGCCGTAAATTGTGGTAATCGTATTTTGTTCGCGCTGATTGAACCGTTGTGCTGCGACCATTTCTGCAATACATTGACCTAAACCGTTGTTAATATTCTCTTTTTTAGCTTCAACCAACATTACCACCGGAGCTGTTACGAACAGTTGTTCCGGCGAACGACTCAAAATAAAATCACAATAACCTGCTAAACCTTGTTCAGATTCCACTTCAAACTCCACACCAGAAAATAAACTAAAACTATCGCTTGACTGTTTTTTCATCTCGATCAAAATGGGAGCGATAATCATTTCTGATCGGGCTTTTTCAGTATTGTTGCTCAAGGCAAGCGGCACGTTGTAGTGCAATGTTTCGGTTAAAAAAGCACTGCATGGCAACCTTGGAACTTTTGCGAAAATACCGTTTCCTTCCGAAATCGTGAGATTAAATTGTTTTTTGGCAGTGGTTAAGGTAAATTGGCGGTATGACATCCACGCCCCTTAAGAAATTAGTTATTTTTCAACATGATAACCGGCACATCTGAAGTTTGTGCAATACTGGTGTGACAACTGAGGTTCGGAAAATTAAAAACTCCCTGAATCAGGTAAATAAATACGTGCCTCATTCAGGGAGTTCAAAAATAACTGCAATTACTTCAATTATTTGGCTGCAGTTTTGGTGACATTATTTTGCGACAAATTGTAAACATAAGTCGCCAATAAATGTACTTTTGCTGCCCCCAAGAACCCACCATGTGCAGGCATCTGACCTTGCCGCCCGTTGGCTAACGTTTGTTTGATGGCTTCTAAACTACCGCCATACAACCAAATATTGTCAGTCAGGTTAGGTGCGCCCATTGCAGCAGTTCCCGTACCTTTGGGATTGTGACAAGCAACACAGACGGATGCAAAGATTTTCTGCCCTTCCGCCACCGCTTTGTCATCCACTTTTTGCCCACTGAGACTTAACACGTAATTTGCTACGTTGTTAATATCTGCATCGGAATTTAAGCGGTTGGTTTTTGCATTGGGCATCATGGCGTTGCGTCCTTTCATGATACTGATTTCAATGGCTTCTGGCGTACCACCCCACAACCAATCGTTATCGGTCAAGTTAGGAAAGCCTTTCGCACCCTTGCCATCGGAACCATGACAGACATTGCAATAGGTCAAGTACAACCGTTTACCCGTTTCTACCGCGGCTGGATTTTTCGCCAACTCTGCAATAGGGACGGCACGATATTGTTCAAACATGGGAGCAAAGCGCGCACTGGCATCGTCAACTTCTTTCGCATATTCAACAAGTTGATCTTCTTTCAACATGCCAGCATACGAGCCTAAGCCCGGATAGAGCGCAAGATAAATCACGCCAAATATCATTGTGATGTAGAACATATTGAGCCACCACATGGGCAGAGGATTGTTGAGTTCCTCCAAGTTATCATCCCATACGTGACCCATTGTTTTGACTTCATCCCCTGAGGGACGATGACCACCAGATTGCCAAATCACGAGCAGGTAACACGCAAGAATGCCTCCTAACGTGCCGATGGTGATAAACCAATCCCAAAACGGATTTACAAAAACGCCTGGTTGAAACATAAATTTTCTCCTTAATCGTGCTTGTGTGCATCATGGGCAATGGGATCATCATCATCCAAAGGAATCCGCGCGGCTTGGTCAAACGTGGCTTTGTTACTACCACTGTATGCCCATACGGTAATCCCGATAAATAAGGCGAAGACGATCATCGTCCATGCGGATTGAAAAATAACGAGCATGTCCACTTATTTCACCGTTTTGATGGTTTTGCCCATGCCTTGCAAATACGCAATGACAGCATCCATTTCAGTTTTACCTTCAACGGCTTTGGGAGCATTGGCAATTTCTTCGTCCGTATATGGATGTCCAAAAACGTTTTTCAACATCTGCATCCGTTGTTGTACACTCGCACCATCAATCTTGTTTTTTTCAAACCAAGGATACCCCGGCATGACCGATTCCGGCACCATATCACGCGGATTCATCAAGTGCGCCCGGTGCCAATCATCGCTGTAACGTCCGCCGACCCGGTGTAAATCTGGTCCAGTCCGTTTAGAACCCCATTGAAATGGACGGTCATAAACGAATTCTCCAGCAACAGAGTAATGTCCATAGCGTTCAGTTTCAGCCCGGAAGGGACGGATCATTTGCGAATGGCAGACCATGCACGATTCCCGAACATAAATATCTCGTCCAATGAGTTGCAATGCAGGATAAGGTTTCAAACCCTCAACGGGTTTTATCATGGATTGCATGAAAAACAACGGTACGATTTGCACCAAGCCGCCCACGCTGACCACCAAGATGATGAGAATAATCATCAAGCCGATATTTGTTTCAACCTTCTCATGTGAATTACCTGACATAATTATTTCCTTGGTTAATGAGCTGTATGAGGAACGAGAACCGCATCATTCACTTTTTCAGTCACTGGGCCCATCACTGTTCTGAATACGTTATATGCCATGACTAACATACCCGTTAAGAAGAACATGCCGCCCGCCCAACGCATCACGTAGAATGGGTGCATTGCCGCAACAGATTCAGCAAAGCTATACAACAACGTACCATCGGGACCGACTGCGCGCCACATCAAGCCTTGCATGATGCCAGATACCCACATTGCAGTAATGTACAATACCACGCCAATCGTTGCAAACCAGAAATGCACTTCAACCAATTTCAAGCTATGCAATTTTTGACCGTACAAACGAGGAATCATATAGTACATGCTGCCCATCGTGATCATACCGACCCAGCCCAGCGCACCGGAGTGAACGTGACCAACAGTCCAATCTGTGTAGTGAGAAAGCGCATTGACCGTTTTAATTGCCATCATGGGACCTTCAAACGTGGACATCCCGTAGAAAGAAACCGCCACAATCATGAAGCGTAAAATAGGATCACTGCGTAATTTTTCCCACGCACCGGACAAAGTCATAATCCCGTTGATCATCCCACCCCATGATGGAGCAAATAAAATCAACGACATCACCATACCTGTCGATTGCACCCAATCAGGTAACGCGCTGTAATGTAAGTGGTGAGGACCTGCCCAAATGTAGGTGAAAATTAATGCCCAAAAGTGAACGATAGACAACCGATAGGAATAAACCGGACGTTGTGCTTGTTTTGGCACGAAATAGTACATCATGCCCAAAAAGCCCGTAGTCAAGAAAAATCCGACCGCATTGTGTCCATACCACCATTGCACCATCGCATCTTGCACACCAGCATAGGCAGAATAAGATTTCATGCCCATCCAACTGACAGGAACTTCCAAGTTATTGAAAATATGCAACATAGCAATCGTAAGGACGAAGGAAGCATAGAACCAGTTCGCCACGTAAATATGACGGACTTTACGCTTGAAAATCGTTCCAAAAAATACCACCGCGTAAGCCACCCAGACCAGCGCGATTAAAATGTCGATAGGCCATTCCAATTCCGCATATTCCTTCGTCGTTGTATAGCCCAAAGGTAACGTGATTGCCGCGCTTAAGATAACCACTTGCCAGCCCCAAAACGTAAAGGATGCCAAGGTATCGCTGAATAACCGCGTGTGACAGGTACGTTGTACCACGTAGTACGAAGTTGCGAATAACGCACTCCCACCAAAGGCAAAAATCACTGTGTTGGTATGGAGTGGACGAATCCGGCCAAAAGCGATATAGGGGATATCAAAGTTCAGCCAAGGCCACGCCAACTCAGCCGCGGCATAAACCCCAACTGTCATTCCAACAACTCCCCATACGATAGTCATGATGGCAAACTGTCTCACGACCGTGTAGTTATAAGTCTCTTGCTGTGCAGCCATAGAGTTTTATCTCCTTAGTTGTTTAAGTTTAGCTATTTTTTTTACGAATATGTTTGGATACATCTGGTCTTTGGGTCAATTATTACAACGTTTGCGACTAAACTCTTAACAAATACCTACAGTTAAAGCAACCAGCTTACAATCAATAGTTCGGACAGTTGCAAAATTATATCTTAATATCAATCGGTTATCGAATGAGTAAAATGACTATAACTTATTAATTTTAATGAATAATGATAGAAAACAGTCCAAAGTATTGACAATGACTAAATGACAATTTTCATCCAAGAATCTTAACATTTAGTTTACACATGAATCAACTTATCGAATAGTTATTTTAACAGTTATCCGCGCCAAATACAGCGAGAGTCAATCTAATTCCGTTTATACATGGTTTTCACATTCCTTGTCAAACTATTTTTACTTATGCGCAACTAAAAATATTATATGTAACCGGTTTGACACCTTCAAATTAAGCAAAACAGGACTAAACCTCTGTTCATATAAAAATTAGGAACTAAATAACTGCGGTCATTAAATAGTTATCGTCGCGACAAGGGTATCTTTTTACAGTCCTATTGCTATAGTGCATCAAAAAGGCAGTGATGCAGTGAAATTTACGAGATAACTTCTTGAAAATTGTAAATTTGTTGAATCCCAATGATGGGATTGATATCAAAAATTCTTCTTCACAATTTCCACCGGTTTTTTCAATTCTTCCGGATATTTTCCTTGCCGAATAGATGGATGTGATTGACTCAACTCAATTTCCCACAGCGGCAACGAAGCCATTTTATACGGGGTGAAAATCACTTCTTTATTCACCGCGAACACTTTATTTGGCGTGGGAATAAAGATATTGTACGCATTATCATAAGCTCGCTTCATGATTTTAAACACAATTTCCTGATAACCCGCTTCATCCACACCCATCTTAAACATTTCTTCAATCAAATTATCCATTTCCGGATCGGGCGCGACGGTACTCCACACGTTGTGCGTGCGATAAATAAAAAATTCCGTCCACGGATGAAAGAAAAACCAATCATCATTGCCCCAAATCAATAAATCCCACGACTTGGTATTTTTGCCAGCATTGGTAGTAAGTAGCTGTTTAAAAATGACTTTTTCGCTATTCGTCACTTCAATATCCAACTTTACCCCGACCTTGCTCAGTTGATATTCCAACCCGCGCCACAAAAACATAAACCGCTCTTGGGTCAGCACTTTTAAGGTCAAGCCATTGAGAATTTGTTTCAAACGCGCTTGATTTTTTGGTAAATACGGGTCTTGCACTTCAGAATAGGGTTGAATGGTGCGCATAGCCTCACGCACGCCGGGAAAATTGGGCGAAATCGCAATGGGGGACATCTCGCCTTCCCGCTCAAATGTGAAATATAGCAGGTTAGCTTGATTAATCGCCTGATTGAGTGCCACCCGCACATTTTTATTAAGCAGTTGGGGGTTGCCGGTGCGCATGTTGATGTGGATGGTGTAATTATCCGTCGATGGCGAAATGACTAATTTACCATAAGGCGACAAAATCGTTTCGAGCTTGTTTTCAAACGCAATTGGCGTGATATCCAACTGTCCTTCCTGATACAAAACTTTATTTTTTGCATCATTGCTGTCAAGTTCGGTGTAAACGGTGATTTTTTCAATTTTAGGGTAGTTTTTATCCCAATAATTCGGATTAGCGGTTAAAACCACCTTGGGCGTTTGCCGATCTCCCTCCGCATAACCCTCCGTGAGCAAGTAGGGACCAATGCCGTAAGGACCGGGCGTTGAAAGATTGGGACAATTGGGCTTGCCATTCCAACCGTTGAATTCTAAATATTTGGGCGTGTAAAATTGTAACCATACGACATCATTGAGAAAAACGCCGTATTTTTGTTTTAAATGGAACTTAACGGTGTAATCGTCCACTTTCTCGACATAATCGAAAACTTCGTGCAATTTGCTGTAAACGAAGGGCTTCTTTTTAAACGATTCCATGTTGAGCACCACCATGTCGGCATTGAATGGCGTACCATCTTGAAACTGCACGTTTTTTCTCAGCGTAAATTCATAAGTGGTGTCGTCAAGTTTGCGGTGGGTGGTGGCTAAATCGTATTTCCAACCCCGTTCATTGTTTGCCGGACGAAATAGCGCCCCATTAATTGCATGAGAAACATAGAGATAGGGCAGACTGGGCACAAAAACTTGCAGATGTGAACCCTTGGCAAGTTGTGGCGCGGGACGAGTGGCAGCGTCATCGGGACGTAATTTCAGCGGCTCATATCGCAGGACATCTTGCGCCAATAAAGTCGTTGATACCAGAGATAACAATAAGATAATCGCTTTATATCGTTTCATAAATGACCCTATCGCATTAGAAGTGAGGTGGTTGAAACCAGAGGGTGCAGCAAGCGTAGGGTGCATAAACGTAGTGTCATGCACCAAATATTTATCAAATTTACAAAGATGTATGATACTCCGCTTATACACCCTACGCTTGTATTGTAACAAATTTAACTCAATCCTTCCAACATCCGTTTGCCAATTTCTGAGGGCGAATTCAGGGTCGATGCACCCGCGACTTGTAATGCGGACAGTTGATCTTTCGCTTTTTTCAAGAATAATTTAATATTTTTCAATCACTGCGATAAAATGAGAGGCGTATTTTTCTAATTTCCGCTGTCCCACGCCGTTTAGTTTGCTAAATTCTTTTAAATTGGTGGGGCGAAATTGTACCATCTCAGAAATCGTACTGTCGTGAAAAATCATGTAGGGGGCAACTTCTTGGATACTTGCCAATTCTGCACGTTTTTCTCGCAACGCATTCCATAACTTTTTGTCTTCACGAGTAAATTCTGCCGGACGATTGACACGTTTAAGCGATTTACTCGGCTGCCATTCCGCCCGAAAATGGACTCGTTGCTCGCCACGCAGTAATGGACGTGATTGTTCGGTGAGGATTAATCCGCCATTGCTTTCTGGATCGAGTGCGATACATCCCGCCGCCATGAGTTGTCGAAATACTGACCGCCATTGTTCTAACGTAAATTCTTTGCCAATTCCAAAAGTGCTCACTTGATGATGTTGAAATTTAATCACTTTATCGCTATGCACACCCAATAAAACGTCAATGAGGTGCATCACACCAAAACCATAACCGGTATGTTGCTTCACGCGGTAAATACATGACAAAACTTTTTGCGCGGCTTCCGTCCCGTCCCACGTCGTCACGGGTTCAAGACACACATCACAATTGCCACAGGGTTGCAGCGATTTTTCCCCAAAATACGCTAACAAGGCTTGACGGCGACAAGTGGTTAATTCACAATAGCCCAGCATTGCTTCCAATTTATGCTGTTCTAATAGCTTATGTGGTTCATCTGCTTCGGAATTTTCCAATATTTGCCGCAACATGATCACATCTTGAATGCCATACGCCAACCACGCATTCGCCGGTAAACCATCTCGCCCCGCCCGCCCCGTTTCTTGATAATAGGCTTCAATACTTTTCGGCATATCCAAATGCGCCACAAAACGCACGTTTGATTTGTCAATACCCATGCCAAAAGCCACTGTTGCCACAATGACTACATCTTCGCCATGAGAAAATCGTTGTTGATGTTGCCGACGTTGCGCTGCGTCCATACCGGCGTGATAGGGTAAAGCGTCCCATCCTTGCTGTTGTAGCCATGTCGCTGTTGCATCGACTTTTTTGCGCGATAAACAGTACACAATGCCAGAATCGGTGCGGTGTTCGGTGGCGAGAAAGTCTAACAATTGTTTGCGCGGTTCTTTCTTGAGCACCACCCGATAGCGAATGTTGGGACGGTCAAAACTGCTGATAAATACCCGCGCTTGTTCTAATTGTAAATGAAATAAAATATCTTCCCGCGTCGGTGGATCGGCGGTGGCAGTCAGGGCAATGCGGGGAACGGTCGGAAATTGTTGATGTAACACGAATAATTGCGTATATTCCCGTCGAAAATCATGCCCCCAATGCGAGACACAATGCGCCTCGTCAATGGCAAACAGTGCAATTGGAATTTGATGCAATAATTCTAAAAAACTCGACATCACCAAGCGTTCCGGCGCGACATAGAGCAAATCAAGCTGTCCCTGTTGTAATTGCGTAATAACGTCACGAGCCATCTCTGCTGAAAGTGAGGAATTCAAAAATGCAGCACGAATCCCCAATTGTAACAACGCATTGACTTGATCTTGCATCAGTGAAATGAGGGGAGAAATCACTATCGCGGTGCCCGGACGAATCAACGCAGGAATTTGATAACACAGCGATTTTCCACCACCGGTCGGCATGAGTACCAATGCGTCACCCCCGGCAATCAGATGTTCAATGATAGATTGTTGTGCACCCCGAAAAGTTTTATACCCGAAAATAGTGTGTAACAAGTCATGGGGCGTGGTGGACAAATTTTGGATACTCACAAGGTCAATTCTCAATTAAGAGCAATAAAATAGTTGGTTCTTTGGGCGAATACGATGCTGACAGTGTGCAGTTGATATGGCACTGTTATTCATTTAATCAAGATGTTATCATCAAGAAAGCGAGATTGATGCAACACAATGTATCGTTACTATAGAACCGATTTGACATCTTTAAGCCATGTAGATTAGGCTGTTTCTATTTTCGTATGAACAGCGGTTAAAAATGTCGTTAAGCGTTTGTAGAAAACCAAACGTTATTCACGTCGTCAACATCACTGCTTGATAACTCAAGTCTTAAGTGACTCTTCCGTGCGTTTAAAGTCTCGCTGATTCTGGTCGCGACTCTAACTATCTAACAACTATAGTTATTCAGTTCCTATTTTCATAGGAATATAAATTAATTGCAGCATTTAAATCTCGGTCGATGACTAAACCACAGTCACAACTGAAA
>DYNO01000054.1:0-1639 GCA_020721025.1 Thiomargarita sp.
ACCCCAAATCAAGGAATTTACGTTCAGCGTCAATCGCATTCGGTACAGCCTCCCAAAGTGTTCGATTTCCCCAATTATCTTGCTGAGTCTTGACGAATAACGCATTTACTTTTAGATTGTTATAGTTCCCAAAGCCAAACGCGCCATAATTTTCCTTCCCATATTGGGTTTCACCTGCATATCCCACTTCATCAACGGCACGAAAATTCCAGCCGTCTTCCTTAGAAGTCATCACCGCCCCACCCCCTTTGAAGTCTCCCTTTCCAAAAGTGGTTTTTGCTTCCAGTGACCGGGTATGCAGAGAACCGCCGGTCATGGCAATGGAACTGTCCTCGTCTTCCTTGGTGATAATGTTAATCACACCGGTATAGGCATTCGTCCCATACAGTGCCGATCCGGGACCGCGAATAATTTCCAGTCGATCTATCATACTGATTGGAAAAGATAAGTATATCGAACTGCTATAACCACCAAATGTCGTCTCGCGGGTTGGACGACTGTTGATCAAGATGAGGATATGATTATCAAAGTGAGTGCTCAAATCGCCTCTCATCGCCAAGGTATTTTGTGGATACATGTAAGAGCCTGTCATGTAAACACTGGTGACTCGCTCCAATACCTCAAACAAATTATTTGCGCCAAACCGAGCAATTTCTTCGGCGGTCACGACACTCATCACGCCCGGCGTGTCACTTAACGTATTGGCTGTTTTAGAGGCAGTCACCACTTTCACTTGCATCAATTCTTCCAAAGACAAATTGACGAGTTCATCCACAGATAGGGATTGGCTACTCAAAGTCGGAAGAGGTAACAAAAAGCAAAATAATGATACTATTTTAACTGGATTCATAATTTATTGATTATAAAAAGTATTGTTAAAAGTTATAGAATATTGCTTGCTTTGGTGATGCCTCTACATGTTTTCAAACATACTTCAAACCCGCCCATTGCTGTTTAATCTCAATCATCATAATGCCCACCAATCGCAAGAATATAAATAAACACACCATCGAATTTATAAATCAATCTCTCTTTTGGTGATAAACGGCGCGACCACAAACCCGAAAATTGATGTTCAAGCGGTTCTGGTTTTCCTAAATCTTGCGCTGGGTCATCTCTAAGCATTTCTTTTAATATTTTTAGGAGTTACGCAGTTCAAAATGTAAATTAGATTTAACTCAATTAGTTAGCATCTTGGGAGTACAAATTTAAATTTGCACTCCTATTTATAAAATCAACGAGTTAGTACCTCAAGTGCGTAACTCCTAATTTTGCATAATTGCTGATGCTGTTTTTTATCTTGTTCGCGCAGTTGTTCATAAACTTCCCACGTTTTACCCTCAAACACTAAGGATCGCATTCATTTCCTCGTCAGTCGGTTGATAGCCACCATGTTGTTGATGGGTTTGCATTGATAATTCAATCTGTTGCATCAATGCTTTATTTTGGGAAACGTAATCGGTTTCATCTTCTTCAACAATAATCAACACTTCAACTTTTTTACCTTTTAAAAATGGCAAAGGTACTCTTAAAGTAAGTTGTTGTGGATTATCTAACGTCATTGTTTCTTTGTATGCGTACATAAACAGTCTCTTAATTATCAATGAATTGCAAACGGGACACTGGCTTTTTAATTTCA
>DYNO01000054.1:1739-13277 GCA_020721025.1 Thiomargarita sp.
AGCAAAGCATCATACACCGTTATGAATTTAAACACTTTGGTGCATGACACTGCGTTGATCTCCCCCACTCGCTAACTGCTTTTATCCCAATTCTGCCCCACATTCACATCAACTTTTAACGGAACGCGCAAACTTGCCGCATGGGTCATCAGCTCAGAAATCACCGTTTTCGCTTCAGTCACCACAGGTTCTGCCACTTCAAACACCAATTCATCATGCACTTGCATCAACAATTTTATATCTTTTTGACGGGTTCGTAGCCATTGTTGCGTTTTGAGCATCGCAAATTTAATAATGTCCGCTGCGGTGCCCTGCATCGGCGCGTTAATCGCACTGCGCTCGGCATAAGACACCTTGTTTGAAATGCGAGAATGGATGTCAGGAATGTACAACCGCCGCCCGAACACCGTTTCGACAAAACCTTGAGTTTTCGCCAGTTCACGGGTTGTTTCCATAAATTGCGCCACTTTAGGATAACGAGCAAAATAAATATCAATGTAAGTTTGAGCCTCACTGCGCTTGATGCCCAATTGTTTCGACAAACCAAAGGCTTGCATTCCATAAATCAACCCAAAATTCACCGCCTTGGCGCGTCGCCGTTGTTCTGAACTTACATTTTCCAACGTGACCTCAAACACTTCCGCCGCAGTCACTCGGTGAATATCTTCATCATTGGCAAACGCGCTCAAAAGTTTATCATCTTCAGACAGATGCGCCATAATTCGCAACTCAATCTGAGAATAATCAAAACTCAACCAACGATACCCCGGCGCGGCAACAAAGGCTTGACGAATCCGCCGTCCCTCTTCACTGCGAATTGGGATATTTTGTAAATTTGGCTCGGCAGAGGACAATCGCCCGGTTACGGTCACAGTTTGATGATAAGTGGTGTGAATGCGGCGCGTTTTCGCATCAATTTGTTGTGGCAAAGCATCGGTATAGGTTGATTTCAACTTGGTCAGGCTGCGATAATCAACTAACAATTTTGGCAACGGATACTCTGCTCCCAATTCTTCCAAAACTTCAATATCCGTCGAAGGTTCGCCCTTGGGCGTTTTTTTCAAAATGGGCAATTTTAGCTTGCCGAACAAAATTTGATGCAATTGCTTCGGCGAATTTAAATTAAAGGTTTCACCAGCGAGTTGATGTGCTTGCTGTTCAATGCCTTGTAAGCGATTCGCAAGTTCCGTGCTGTGCAAAAATAGCTTATCTGTGTCAATTGCCACACCGGCACGTTCCATTTCCATCAATACTGAAATTAACGGCATTTCCATGTCAAAAAATAAAGTTGCCAAATGGGGCAGTTGCTGTAATTCAGTCAACAATACCGGATAAAGTCGCAACAAAGTTTCAGCACGTTCAGCAATCTGTGACGCAACTTGTTCAACGGTAGGAAAAATTTGACTCGACTTTTTCGTTTTTGCTGAGGGCGTTATCAAATCTGGGAGTGTTTGATTCAAATAGCGCGAGGTTAAAGCCGCTAAATCGTGCGCTACCGTGCTGTTGAGCAAATAAGCCGCAACTTCGGCATCAAAATAAAGTCCAGCAAAATCAATTCCTTCATTTTTAAAGACGTGGGCGGCAAATTTAAATTGATGTCCAATTTTGCGCTGTTGGGGATTTTCTAGGATAGGTTGCAGCGATTTTAAAACTTTATCTCGCGCTAACGGTTGTGAATCAATCAGATCAGTCATCGCCAAAGGCAAATAAATTGCGTCGCCGGCACGCAGTGAGAAGGCAATTCCCAATAATTCTGCATGTAAATAATTTGCGGCGGTGGTGTGCAAGGTAAGCGCGAATTCCGGCATTTGTTGCAATTCTGGCAGCCATGCGTCAAATTCAGCTTCAGTCGTGATAATTCGATAGTTTTTATTTAAAACAGTTTCTTTATCAGTCAGTTCTGCCAACCAAGATTTAAATCCTAATTGAGCAAAAAGTGCGCGTAATTGTGCCTGATCTGGCGGTTGTAACGTCAATTGTTGTGGGGTGTGGTCGAGAGGAACATCGCATTTGATGGTGAGAAGTTGACGAGTGAGGGGCAGATATTCTTGGGCTTGACGTAAATTTTCAGCGACCTTGCCTTTAATTTTATCAATATTTTCAATAATCTTGTCTAAACAACCATATTCTTGCAACCATTTGACCGCCGTTTTGGGTCCCACCCCCGCAACTCCCTTTACATTGTCCGAAGTATCTCCAACTAAACTAAGATAATCAATGATTTGCTCCGGATGCACCTCAAATTTTTGCAACACGCCCGCCGGGTCTAAACGTTGATTCTTCATCGTGTCAATCAGTGTAATTTGCGAATTGACCAATTGCGCTAAGTCTTTGTCTCCCGTGAAGATTAACGTCGCCATATTTTGCATTTCTGCTTGTTTTGCCAGACTGCCTATCACATCGTCCGCTTCGACCCCATTTATCATCAAAACGGGAAAACCCAGCGCGCGAATCACTTGGTGCGATAGCGTAATTTGTTGCACTAAATCATCGGGCATTGGCGGACGAGTGGCTTTGTATTCGGGGTAAATATCATCACGAAACGTTTTCCCTTTGGCATCAAACACGACTGCGGCATGGGTGGGTTGATATTCTTTTAATAGATTTTTCAACATGTTGGTGATGCCATACACCGCGCCGGTGGGCAGACCGCGGGCAGTCATCAAGGGCGGCAGGGCGTGAAAAGCACGATATAAATAGGAAGAACCATCCACCAGAATCAGGGTGTGTTGAGTCATCTGCTATCCTAATAAAGTCATGATTTGGTTAAAGAAGACGCGTTCAAACGGATTCAGCGATACGAATCGTGAAGATTGGATTTACTTTTTAGGGAGTTGTAGATAACGATTTGACTACGGAAGAAAATTAGGGAGGTGCGACGCAGACAGATTATTTTGAAAGTGGGGTACTGCTGAACGCCACCGGTAAGCGAATGTTCTTACACGAGAATTTGTCGGAATAACATGACAAAAGTGGCGTCCCCAAGGGGATTCGAACCCCTGTTACCGCCGTGAAAGGGCGATGTCCTAGGCCTCTAGACGATGGGGACAGATAAGAAAATTTTAATTTCTTTGGTGGAGCTAGGCGGGATCGAACCGCCGACCTCTACAATGCCATTGTAGCGCTCTCCCAGCTGAGCTATAGCCCCTCTGCATTTGAGACTGCGAATTATACGCTACCGATGATCGGCTGTCAAATTTATTTTGGAATACACTTGTTTGAATTTTCCAGCAAGTTTTGTTATTCAATCATACCAAGTTTAATCAATGAGTTATTTGAAAATATTTGGTCAGTGGGATTATCAACATTCCCTCAGCGCGCCCACTCTTTGACCACAAAACTTTGATTTTCTGACAACGTGACGTAATACAGGTGATCGAAACCTTCTGAATAATTTGGAATTTCGAGCCGTCCGCGGGTGGCAAGAATCCCTTTTTCTGGAATGCAGGCTTTCCCGGTGCGTAAATTGTTGCGAGCTATCGCTTCTTTCACCCTCGATTGAAAATAGTAGCCGATGATGGTAAATCCGAGCGGTTTTGCCAGTCCAATGTATTTTTGACGATTGGCTAAGGTTGGATTGGTATTATCGACGACAAAAGATTGTTTTGCATCCAAACAGGCTTGTAAAATAATCGCTTCCCGATGGCGCGTTCGCAACATATCTAAATTAATGCGAATGTGGGTATCGACGAAATTTTGTTTATAAAACGTTGATTTACCCGTGGCTTGAATTCCGGTGAACAAAATGGCTTCCATGACAAAATTCGCTGCAAGGTTAAAAATTTTTTAGATTTTCCAAATTTTGGGTAAAACTCAGAAAATCTAAAAAAATGTTGAGCTAAATCAATTATTGAGTGGGTGATCCGAGAAAACGAGCTTTTTCCACCGTTGTTAATCGAGTGTTGCCATCACGCGCTTCAAATTTGAACAAAATTTCTGTGCTGCGTTGTGTCAGTAACTTGGGATCAGCAATCACGCTCAATTGTACATCTGAAATATTTCCTGACGAAATCACGATAGATGGCTGATTAAGCTGTAATTTTGCGTTAGCAATGCCTGATACTGATAGATCGTAGGTATGTTCCACGTCATCTCGATTCATCGCGCGGATAATGTAGATATTTTCCACCATGCCATCGGACGTTTCGCGGTATAGGATGTTGCGATCCCGAATAATGTCGATATCGATCAAAGTTCGTTGGCTGACTGCGTACATCAAGCCAACAAATAGCGACAATAAAATCATTCCATACAACAACATACGCGGGCGAATGATGTGCTCCTGTCCCCCTTCGAGTGAGTGTTCGGTGGTATAACGCACTAGACCGCGTGGATAACTCATTTTATCCATAATACTGTCGCACACATCAACACAGGCAGAGCAGCTAATACATTGATATTGCAGACCATCTCGGATATCAATGCCCACCGGACAGACTTGAACGCACAGGGTGCAATTGATACATTCCCCCAGATTTTGCGCTTTGTAATCTGTTCCCATTTTGCGCTGACCACGGGGTTCGCCGCGATTTTTGTCGTAAGCGATGATAAGTGTATCTTTGTCAAACATTGCGCTTTGAAAACGGGCATAAGGGCACATGAAGATACAAATTTGTTCACGCAACCAGCCGGCATTTCCATAGGTTAAAGCACCGTAGAAAAGTAGCCAGAAAATCACTTCTTCCCAACCCACTAAATCCAATGTGATCAGATGTTGCCATACGTCACGAATCGGTATAAAATAGCCGACGAAGGTGAATCCAGTGAATAGCGAAAAAGTAATCCATAGGGCATGTTTGGTGGCTTTTACTCGAATTTTGTACCACGACAGCGGCATTTTGTCGAGCTTGATTTGTCGGGGTCTGTCCCCTTCGACCAGTCGTTCCATCCATAGAAATGCGTCCGTCCAGATGGTTTGTGGGCAGGCGTAACCGCACCATAAACGCCCGGCTAACGTGGTGAAGAAAAACAGGCTTAACGCTGCGATGGTCAATAAAAATGTGAGAAAAATAAAGTCTTGGGGCCAGAATGTGATACCAAAAACATAGAATTTGCGGGCGGGCAAATCAAACCAGATAGCTTGTCGATCATTCCATTGAATCCAAGGAAAAATGTAGAATATCCCTAATAAAATGATGCCACTGAGTGCTTTGAGGCGGGTAAAATATCCGAGAACAATGCGCGGGTGAATTTTCTCCCGTTTGGCATAAAGAGTGTCTTCGGACGGGGGTGTTTTAGGGTGTTTCGCTGAATTTGTCATGATATTTAACGGGCGGGTTGGTTAGGTCAGGAAAATAAGCCATCTCTAATATACTCACTTATGCACGATTTGTCTAGTGATCAGCCGATTAGAATAGTAAAAAACTAGATAATTCAGACGTATAACCTAGTAAATTATATTTATTAATACTTGATTTTATAAGTAAACTATTCAAAGATCGGCACGGAGTGACTTCCCGTTAATATTTCCAATGCAAAAAAAATGATTGATCGCCCACAAACACCCAGCTCGTGTTCTAGGGCGTTGTCAACCCATTGTATTTAAAGCTGTGATTAGCGGGCGCGGTAAGTGATACGACCTTTGGTTAAATCGTAGGGCGTGAGTTGGACGGTGACTTTATCGCCAGTTAAAATGCGAATATAGTGCTTACGCATCCGACCTGAAATGTGGGCAGTCACAATGTGACCGTTTTCTAATTTCACGCGAAACATCGTGTTAGGCAAAGTTTCCGTCACGGTACCTTCCATTTCAATACTATCTTCTTTCGACATCATCTGTTCCTAATCAATTGAGGGGCACATATTTTATGCTTGACTGTGTTTAAATACAACCATCTCATCAAAAATGATGGCGCAACCGCACTCGCAACTGGCGAAATTGATCCGCATCCAGCGCATCTGGAAAAATCACCAAAGAATAAATTCGTCCTGACGGCAAACGCGCTCGTAACACCACCAGCCACGGATGAAAATAACTACTTGAATCTATTACAGCGATTTGTCCATCTTGCAACCACACATCATTGTTGTACAGCGCGCAATTTCGCAACGGATGGGCGATCAAAAAAACATGATAACGTAACGTGTGATAATAGCTCATAAAAATCAACAAGCTCAACGTGACACGCACCACTGATAATTCAATCCATTCGGGCAATTGCAACGGCAACCCAATCGTCACCAACGCAATCCCATGCAACACCGACAACATCATCGCCAACCGTTGCGACGGGCGAACTTGTAAAATCAATAAATTATTAAACACAACCGACGTTCTCCTGAGCAAACGGGGCATTTTACCACACATTTAAGGTTGTATAAACGTTGGTTTTTTGTTAAGATTTGCCAATTACTTCCATTTTCCTGCACCAAAAGATATTATGACCACATCCATTAAAAAAGTCGTTCTCGCTTACTCCGGAGGCTTAGACACCTCCATTATTCTCAAATGGTTACAAGACGAATACCACTGCGAAGTCGTCACCTTCACCGCCGACGTGGGACAGGGCGAGGAATTAGAACCCGCTCGAGTCAAGGCGCAAAATTTTGGCATCAAAGAAATCTACATCATGGACTTGCGTGAAGAATTCGTGCGTGACTTCGTGTTCCCAATGATGCGCGCCAATACCGTGTATGAAGGCGAATATTTGCTTGGCACATCAATTGCGCGTCCGCTCATCGCAAAGTACATGATTGAAGTCGCAAATCAAACCAATGCCGATGCAATTTCTCACGGTGCGACAGGTAAGGGCAACGATCAAGTCCGCTTTGAATTGGGGGCATACGCGCTGAAACCCGATGTCAAAATTATCGCTCCTTGGCGGGAATGGGATTTAACTTCACGAGAAAAATTGTTGACTTATGCAGAAAAACATGGCATTCCCGTTGAAATGAAACGCGGCACGCAATCCCCGTATTCAATGGATGCGAATTTGCTGCACATCTCTTATGAAGGTGGGATTTTAGAAGACCCTTGGTTTGAGCCCGATGATTCGATGTGGCGGATGTCGGTTTCGCCTGAGAAAGCTCCAGATAAACCAGCGATTTTAGAACTGGAATTTGTCAAGGGCGATATCGTATCTATTGACGGAAAATCAATGACTCCGGCGGAAGTGTTGACCTATTTGAATCAAGTGGCGGGTGAGCATGGCGTGGGGCGGTTGGATTTGGTCGAAAATCGCTATGTTGGAATGAAATCAAGAGGTTGTTATGAAACACCGGGCGGTACAGTCATTTTGAAAGCGCATCGTGCGATGGAATCTTTAACGTTGGATCGGGAAATTGCTCACTTGAAAGATGACTTGATGCCGCGTTATGCCAGCTTGATTTATAACGGTTATTGGTGGAGTCCGGAACGTAAGTTATTGCAACAATTGATTGATGCCTCACAAGTCAATGTCAATGGCGTGGTCAAAGTAAAATTGTACAAGGGCAATGTGATTATCGCAGGTCGCAAATCGGTGAACGACAGTTTGTTTGATACCAGTATCGCCACGTTTGAAGATGATGCCGGGGCTTATGATCAAAAAGATGCCGAAGGTTTTATTAAACTCAATGCGTTACGGATGCGGATCGCGGCGAAATTGGGACGAAAGTTTGATTAATTGTCAGAATCTCTAGAATCACAGCAAAGATGGATTAATTTTTAGTGTTATAGCCAACGTACCGTAAAAAGAATGAAGGAGTTACGCAGTTCAAATCCAATTTTCAATTAATTTCAAAAGTTAATATTTTGATCTGTTTTTCGATATTTAAATAAAATCAATTGAATAACTTTTCAACTGTGTAATGCCTAAGAATATTTAAATCTGTCAAGTTTCCACCAATTTGACAGATTCAGCTTATCTTTTTATGGTGCTTCGTCCTGCTTCTGCTACAGTGATCCTAAATCGTTTATGGATTTGTCAATAGATAACAGCTATTGTATAATTGGGTTAAATTAAAAAATCTTACAAATT
This sequence comes from Thiomargarita sp., assembly GCA_020721025.1. Taxonomy (GTDB): domain Bacteria; phylum Pseudomonadota; class Gammaproteobacteria; order Beggiatoales; family Beggiatoaceae; genus DYNO01. The sequence continues at coordinate 9,698 of DYNO01000054.1, forward strand.
AAAAACCAGATAACAAAACTATTTTTTGTCGCCATAACCAATAATATTGATTGAACTTTATGATTTCACCCCCATATACTTGCTGCAACTCAAAACCGAATTTTTAAAACCTCATCCAGAATTATTAGAAAACTATGTCAAAACGTGATTATTATCAAGTGCTTAGTGTACAGAAAAATGCAACAGACGAAGAAATTAAAAAAGCCTATCGTCGTTTGGCAATGAAATATCACCCCGACCGCAATCCAGACGATAAAACTGCTGAGGAAGCCTTTAAAGAAGTGAAAGAAGCGTATGAGATTCTGTCTGATGCACAAAAACGCGCCGCTTATGATCAGTTTGGACATGCGGGTGTCGATCCCAACTTGGGCGCGAGAGCAGGCGGTGGGGCGGGTTTTGGCTTCGATTTTGGCGATTTTGGCGACATTTTTGAAACCGTTTTCGGTGGTAGCACTGGAGCAGGGGCGCGGCGCGGCGGTGCGGGGGGCGGTAGTCGCATGTATCGCGGGTCTGATCTCCGTTACGATCTCAGTTTAAGCCTTGAAGAAGCGGTAGGCGGTACAGAAGTTAAAATTCGTATCCCAACCCAAGTCATCTGCAAAAACTGTAATGGTTCCGGCGCACGTCCCGGCACCAACGCGGTCACTTGCCAGCGCTGTGGTGGTTCTGGGCAAATTCGCATGGCACAAGGCTTTTTTTCAGTGCAGCAAACCTGTCCAAGTTGTCGTGGCACCGGTCGCACCATTCCCGATCCTTGCCCCAATTGTTACGGCATGGGTCGCATTCAAGACCACAAAACGTTATCAGTCAAAGTACCGGCAGGCGTGGATACTGGCGACAGAATTCGTTTGGCGGGCGAAGGCGAAGCAGGTTTGAATGGGGGCCCCACGGGCGACTTGTATGTGCAGATTAACGTGCGTGAACATCCGATTTTTACTCGTGAAGACAACAATTTATCTTGCGAAGTCCCAATTAACATGGTCACCGCGGCGTTGGGAGGCGAACTTGAAGTGCCCACGTTAGACGGAAGAGTGGTGTTGAAAATTCCTCCTGAAACGCAAACGGGCAAAGTTTTCCGCATTCGCGGGCGGGGAGTGAGACCGGTGCGCGGCGGCTCTGTGGGGGATTTAATGTGCCGAGTCCTAGTTGAAACTCCCGTGAGTCTCACTGCGAAACAAAAGGAAATTTTGCGTGAATTTGAAAAAACCTTGTATAACAATACGCATACGCCGAAAGAAAGTTCATGGTTAGACAGCGTGAAAAGTTTTTTTGAAGGGATTAGTAAGTAATTGGGAAGTTTCGCGTTGATAAATATCAAATATTTTTTAGTCAATCATCATGATTTTTAACAGATAATCTTTTGTTTTTAAAATAAATTTTATTTGTCGATGCGTAATTTCTCACAATTTAACATGCAAACTTGATGGATTCATTGAAACCGAAATAGTACAATCCCTATATCAGATTTTAAAGCAGACAGTAAATTTAAAATCTTATGGATAATTTTCACAATTGTCAGCAAAATCAGGCTGTTGATTGGAAGCAAAACCATGTTTTAACCTTGTCAGAACGCCTGCCTAGCAATACAGTGATTTGATATAAAAATTAAGCAACCGATTGAATAATCAGCTTAATATCACGTATGACTTGAGTAATTCGGTCAATTTGGATATAATCTTGCTGTTTTTATATGTGATTGGCGCGATAAAATAATTTGATGATTTACTCATGACGAAAACAAGTTAGAATATGGTGATCTTAAATCCTTGAGACCTACAAATGTGCATCTTTTGTTTTTTTCTACAAACGATTTAAGATCACCATCAGCATCGCTTTTCATCTAATTACAGTGTCAAGTTCAAGTATTTTGGCAACAGTTCGATTCCATTTACTAACTTTTTAATGAAGTTGCATTTTTTAGCTACCCGGAGAAAAATAGTGAGTCAAACAGAAACAATAAAAGCACGTAACTCTCTCATTTGGTGGACAATATTTTATACAGTGGTATCCCTTGTCGTGGTGGTCGGTTGGGTGATGTACAAATTGGGCGGGGATTTTGGTTACAAAGTGAACGCACCAGTTGACCCTGAATTTTACAGACAGATGGTGGAAATGCGTGTTAAACCCGTAGGTCAGGTGAATGTCGGGACAGCAGCAACCGCCCCAGTGGCAACTCCCGCCGCCGCTCCAACGGATCCTGTGTTGAAACTGATCAGCGATAAGGGCTATGCTTGCCTAGGATGTCACCAAGTCGATGCGGAATCTGTGGGTCCCTCTTACAAGAAAGTCGCAGAGAAATACAAGGGTGATGCCAATGCCGCCAGTATGTTAGCCAAAAAGGTCAAGGAAGGTGGTGTGGGGACGTGGGGACAAGTTCCAATGCCCGCGAATGCCACAGTGACCGACGAGGATATGCAGAAAATTGTTACATGGGTATTGGCAAATTCTGGCGGTACTGCGGCAAAACCTGCGGCAAAACCTGCGGATAAACCTGCGGAACCTGCAAAACCGGCAGCAACCGATGCAAAACCAACTGCGACAGAAACAAAACCCGCAGCAAGTGGTGCGACATTGACGACAGAACAAGCAATCGCATTAATCACTGAAAAAGGCTATTTGTGCACCTCCTGTCATCAAGTTGATATGAAAATGGTTGGACCGGGTTACAAAGAAGTCGCGGCAAAATACAAAGGTGATGCCAAGGCTGCCAGTATGTTGGCTAAAAAAGCCAAAGAAGGTGGGGTAGGGACATGGGGAGAAATTCCAATGCCGCCGAATTCTACTGTTTCTGATGATGATATGAACGCCTTGATTCATTGGATTTTATCTTTGTAATAAGCAGGATGCAGTTTTTGTTCTGAATCTTGATTGACCGCATAGATAATTAAGATTCAGATCATTTCCCACCTAACTACTCTTAATTTGTCATCTTTCCCCGCGTTCAAATGTCAATCGTTCGGACTGTTTTTTATCATCATTTCTAAAATCAATCGGTTAAAAATAGCCATTCTATTTGTCAACTCGCTGAAATTCAAATGAAATTTGAAAACTATCCGAAGTATCGTTAGTGGCGCGTTCGCTGTATGAACGGATTTTCAAATCGGGCGGGCAGAATTTAAAAATTTACACTTGTATCTTGTCATCAAATCGGTTATGATATTAAGTTCTCTTGTCGTTTATTCAATAGCATAAAATTGAGAGTCCAGATTATGTACGCTGTAATTAAAACAGGCGGTAAGCAATACAAAGTGTCTCATGGGCATGTGTTGCGTGTGGAAAAACTTGAAGCAGAAGTCGGTAGTCAAGTAGATTTTACTGAAGTATTATTGGTTGCCGATGGTAACGAAATTAATGTGGGTACGCCATTTTTGGATAATAGCAAGGTCAGTGCGACAGTGCAAGCGCAAGGTCGTGGCAAAAAGATCAAGATTATCAAGATGAGACGGCGCAAACATTATCGCAAACAAATGGGACATCGCCAAGCCTATACCGAACTGAAGGTGACGGACATTGTGGCGCAGGGCAAATTGTTAGCCGCTCCAGTCAAAACCACAGAATCAACTGAATCAACTGAATCAAC
>DYNO01000054.1:13377-17345 GCA_020721025.1 Thiomargarita sp.
GAATCAACTGAATCAACTGAATCAACAACTTCAGCAGAATAAATTTTAAGGTGATGTATGGCACATAAAAAAGCAGGTGGTAGCAGTCGTAACGGTCGTGATTCAGAGTCAAAACGCTTAGGAGTCAAACGCTTCGGTGGCGAACTGGTGTTGGCAGGCAATATTATTGTGCGGCAACGCGGCACCAAATTTCATCCGGGCGTGAATGTGGGTTGTGGTAAGGATCACACCTTATTTGCCAAAACCGAAGGACATGTCAAGTTTGAAGTCAAAGGTTTAAAACAACGCACTTATGTTAGCATCGTTCCTGCGCCTCAGACTTCTAGCGACTCCGCAGCGGTTTAATTTTTTATGAATCAGGGTGTTGTTTGCATCCTGATTTCAATCCCTACGTCTTAACCCTTCCAACTCTTAGAATTAACCCCTCAATCATACCGTGTCACCTTATCAAATTTATGAAGCATTCTCCTTTGATTTCAACACAAACGGACGAATCCCATTCAAATACGCAGCGCGTGCAATGGTGGAGGAACTGACCGGCGAAGTGAGCAGGATAAAAAATGCAATGAGCAATAATTTCGCTGTCCATTCAGGATGATAGCAACCCACTCCGATCAAAATCGCAAGCGAACCCAAGGTCGTCGCTTTTGTCCCGGCTTGTAATCTGTTATAGACATCGGGCATTCGCAGCAAACCGAGCGCGCCCAAAAACGAAAAAAACGCACCAATCAGTAAAAAAATGTCACCAATCATCAATTTTCTCCAATGATTCTTTTTCAACATCAAGCCAATAGACTTATCATTCAAAACTAGCCACAAAAGGTTACGAGCACCTACAATATTATGATGAATTCATTGTCTGTTCAACAAGTTAAAGACATTTTACCATTTTTATCTTGCACAATCTACTTTGTCTGAATCTTAATTCACATACTTGAAACTATCACTATGGAAATTAACTTCATTTGGGCGGTGTCGTCAAATAAAAAATTGCAAACAGAATGAAATTTTCCCCCACTGATCACTCATCCACATTGAAAAGTTTGAGGTTTTTTGTTTATGCTATAATCCATCAAAGCCATTGACTTAAAGAAAAATATGTAAAAACAGGTGTTATTCAAGAGATCAAATTCAAACAACGAAATTTTACCAAACACGGTCATCATGAGAAATTATTTCAAATCAAACAAACAGTTCCTCGTTCCGATGCTCCGCGTTGGAATGCAGCTCAGACGCTCCGCGTCACTGGTTCAAATTTGATGAGTTCAACCATCTGTATTTCGCTTTCCATTTCAACGGAGCAACAATTTTTCATCAAGATGATAAAAAAACAATCAGTTAAAAATCATCACTCGTGACGCTGGAGCGTCTGGGCTGCATTCCAACGCGGCGCATTGGAACGAGGAACTCTTTGTTTTATTTAATAAAAAATTACCATATTGTTATTTTGTAAAGTTTTATTGCTTAAAACCAGATAACAAAACATATTTTGAGTCACAATTCCTTAAGTCAATGGCTTTGGCTATAATCCATTGATAACGGCTAAACACTATCCATTTTTCGCAACGTATCCCATTTTCTATGAACCTGAAGCAAGATTTACATCATTTATTTACCCAAGCGATTGATACTCTAAAACAACAAACGGTCATTCCGCCAGACGTAACTGTAGAAATTCATTTAGAACGTCCGCGTGAGACGCAACACGGTGATTTTGCTTGTAATCTCGCCATGATGTTGGCAAAACAGTTGAAACAACGTCCCCGCGACATTGCTGAAAAAATCGTTGCTGCCCTTCCTCAAACCGATTTTGTGGCAAAAGTTGACATCGCCGGTGCAGGATTTATCAATATCACTTTGGCGCATCACGCTTATCATGCGGTTATTACAAGCATTTTGACCGAGCAACAACGTTATGGCACGGGAAATTCCGGCGCGGGCAAATCGGTGATTCTCGAATTCGTCTCTGCCAATCCCACCGGTCCTTTGCATGTGGGACACGGGCGGGGAGCGGCTTACGGTGCGGCTTTGGCGAATTTATTGGCGGCGGCGGGCTATCGGGTGCACAACGAATATTACGTCAATGACGCAGGGCGACAGATGAATATTTTAGCAACGAGCGTATGGCTACGGTATTTAGAACTGTGTGGCGAACAATTTAAGTTTCCAGCAAATGGCTATCGTGGTGATTATGTTTGGGATATTGCTGCGAGTTTGCACCGGGAATATGCCGCCGCGTTTCATCATGCCCAAAAGGACGTTTTCAACCAAATTCCCCCCGATGTTGACGATGGCGGTGACAAGGAAGATCACATTGATGCCTTGATTGCACGGGCAAAATTATTGTTAGGCGAACAGCACTATTTAGTGGTTTTTGATCGCGGTTTAAACTTGATTTTAGACGATATTCGCCAAGATTTATTGCAATTTAAAGTTTCTTATGACCATTGGTTCTCAGAACGTAGTTTATCGACAGATTTGACCGCAACTTTGGAACGGCTCAAAGCCAACGGGCACACCTATGAAAAAGACGGCGCGGTGTGGTTTCGTTCGAGCAGCTTTGGCGATGAAAAAGATCGGGTCTTGGTGCGTGAAAATGGGCAGGAGACTTATTTCACTGCGGATATTGCCTATCATTTGAATAAGTTAAATCGTGGCTTTGATGTATTAATTAACATTTGGGGAGCGGATCATCATGGTTATGTCCCTAGAGTCAAGGCAGCATTGACCGCGCTCAATCACGATGCTAACCGCTTGAATGTATTGCTGGTACAATTTGCAACCCTGTATCGTGGCAAGGAACGGCTGCAAATGTCCACTCGCAGCGGCGAATTTGTCACTTTGCGAGAATTGCGGGAAGAAGTGGGGGCGGATGCGGCGCGATTTTTCTATGTGCAACGGAAAAGTGAACAACATCTTGATTTTGATTTAGAATTAGCCAAGTCGCAAACCAGTGATAATCCCGTGTATTACGTGCAATATGCCCATGCTCGAATTTCTAGCGTGTTTCGTGAAGCGCGTGACAAAGGATTCATTGCAAATTCAACCCAATGGCAAACAGAACCGCTTGATTTCACTCGGTTGGAAATGCCACAAGAACATGCTTTATTGCGTACTTTGTCCCGTTATCCAGAAATGTTAGAAATGGCAGCGACCGCGTGTGAACCGCACCAAATTACTTACTATCTGCGTGAGCTGGCACAAGATTTTCATGTTTTCTACAATGCACACAAAATCTTGATTGAAGACGAATCTTTGCGCCGTGTCCGTCTCAGTTTGATTGCAGCCGTGCAGCAAGTTTTGTACAATGGTCTGACCATTATTGGTGTGTCTGCGCCAGAGGTAATGTAAATGACTGAATTAGAACGTCCGCGTCGGCTGAGAACAGAAAAACAACCGCCAGCCACTTGTCCACCGGGGTGGGTGTGGTTTTTATCTGGAGTATTGATCGGTATGTTTATTTCATTTCTCATTTATTTACAAGAAATTGTGCCGAATCATCCGACTGAAACGAGTCAAGCTCCGGCACTGGTGCCCACTGTGGTTCAAGCCAATGTGAACCCGGTAGCCACCCAACCCGCGCCGCTACCTCCTCCCAAGGAAAATAAACAAATTGAAGCCCCCAAATCGGTGAAACCGGTTGATACTAATAGTAAATTTGAATTTTACGAAACGCTCCCCAATCCTGACGATAAACCACAATCACCGGCGACAACTTCGTCAGAAAAAATAGGGACAGTGGTGTTACCGGCAATTTTTCAAATAGGGGCATTTCGAGACGAGCAGGCAGCACAGGGCTTGAAAACCCATTTATCCTCATTGGGAATGCGGGCGTATGTCGAACAAACCATGAATGGCAGCGAAGTTTGGCATCGGGTGCGAATTGGGCCCATTTCAAACATTGGGCAGTATAATCAGCTTGTAAATCAATTGGATGAGAACAATATTACTGCGGATGTGTTACCATT
>DYNO01000225.1 GCA_020721025.1 Thiomargarita sp.
AAAACTAACTGGTGGAAGCGGGTCTAAGACTTGAGTAATCAAGCAGTTGTGTTGAAGACGTGAACAAAGTGAGAATCATTCGCACATCTCGTCCGAACAATTCATAACTTTTTAGGATCGGACAGAAACGTGCGGCGTGGATGGTTGCGCGTTCCGTAAAAATCTCTATGGTGTTGAATGGCTTCATTTTCAACAATTTCAAAACGTCCAAGCAACTTGCTGATGAGAATCATTTAAAAAATGAATCAGTTACAATACCAACAGCGAAACTCCTCATTATTACTAAAAAATGAAATTAAACCAATGTCCTCGTGGCTAAAATCCGTTAAAACCAAGAGTTCTGTGAGGAACAATACTCATGACTGACAAATTAAAAGTAGTGCTTTGTTGGCACATGCACCAGCCGGCTTATCAAAATCTGCTCACCGGTGAATATCGTCTGCCTTGGACCTATTTGCACGCGATGAAAGATTATGTCGATATGGTAGCGCACTTGGAAGCCGTTCCCAACATGCACGCGGTTGTCAACTTTGCCCCCACGTTACTGGAACAAATTGATGATTATGCCAAGCAAGTTCAGAACTATCTGCGCAAAGACATTCCCATCACTGATCCCCTACTCCACGCCCTCATCAGCGAAGAATTACCGCGTGACATCGAAGGTCGTTTTATACTGATAGACCAATGTTTGCGAGCCAACCAAGAACGGATTATCGACCGCTTCGCCCCGTATAAAAAACTGGCGCAACTGTCGGATTGGTTACGAGAAAAACATCAACTGGTCGATTATCTTGATCAGCAATATTTGATTGACTTGTTGGTATGGTATCACCTAGCATGGTTGGGAGAAACGGTGCGTCGTAACGATCCCCGTGTCAAAGCCCTGATGGAGCGAGAACGTAACTATGGTCGAGAAGAAAGACAGCAACTTCTTGAAATTATAGGTGAGATTTTAAGTAGCCTGATTCCACGCTACAAAGCCCTGTCTGATAAACAGCAAATCGAACTCTCATTCACCCCGTATGCTCACCCCATCATGCCGTTGCTGTATGACCTACGTTCGGCACAAGAAGCCATGCCCAATGTCACCCTACCTCGTGAAAATTATCCCGATGGCGAAAAACGAATTCAGTGGCATATTCGGGAAGGCATCAAGGTTTTCAAAAAATATTTTGGTACTCAACCACAAGGTTGCTGGCCCTCTGAAGGCGGTGTCAGTCAAGAAGTCGTCCGCTTATTATCAGATGCCAATATTCGCTGGGTAGCCACCGGGGAAAATGTGTTGCGCCACAGCTTAATGAAATCTGAACAATCCGGACATTGTCACCATCCGTTTCAACTCAAACAGTTATCAATCCGCTGCTTCTTCCGCGATGATGGCTTATCTGACGCGATTGGCTTCAACTACGCGAATTGGCATGGCGATGATGCGGTCGCGAACTTCGTCCACAACTTGGAAAATATTGCCCGCGCTGCCCCTCAAACTGGCGCAACCATCGTCCCCGTGATTTTAGACGGCGAAAATGCTTGGGAATTTTACTACGAAAACGCCTACTATTTCCTCAGCGGCTTGTATAAAAAACTTGCCGATCATCCAACATTAGAAGTGACCACCTTTTCCCGCTGTCTCGACATACCCGCGAAGGAATTATCCACCCTAGTCGCAGGAAGTTGGGTATATGGCACTTTTAGTACATGGATTGGAGACAAAGACAAAAATCGCGGCTGGGAAATGCTGATCGATGCCAAAAGGGTCTATGATAAAGCCATCAAAAACCTCAAAGGCAAGCAAAGAACCGCAGCAGAGCGACAATTGGCAATTTGTGAAGGTTCAGATTGGTGCTGGTGGTTTGGCGAAATGAATCCCAGCCATTCGGTAGAAAGTTTTGACAGCTTGTACCGCTTGCATCTCAGCAACTTATATCAGATTTTAGGAGAAACTCCGCCAGATTACCTGTTGCAAGCCTTCACTTTTGGCAGTCATCAAGAGGTCGCCTCAGGGGGAATTATGCGTCAAGCCAATCAGTCGTCGCAGGAGCAGAATTCATGAAGACTGCGGAGAATCCGGTATTTCAATGTCGTCGAGCGGGAGTTTTGTTACATCTCACCTCGCTTCCCACCACGCCGGGCAACGGTGATCTCGGCGCGCAAGCCTACTACTTCATTGATTTTCTAGCCAGTGCTGGCATGTCAGTGTGGCAAATGTTGCCGATAGGGATTCCCAACGCTGACTTATCACCGTATCAATGTCAATCTATTTATGCCGGCAATCCCCTGTTGATTAGTTTGGATAAACTGGTCGAAAAAGGTTGGTTAGCCCCCGATCCCACCCCGCCATTGTCGCCCGAAGCAGAAGTACAAAATTACCGTTACACCCGTTTGCAAGAAGCCTGGCAAGGTTTTCAACAAGTGGCAACGCCGGAAGAAAAAACCGAACTCGCCACATTTATCAAAGCACAAAAGGCGTGGTTAGAAGATTTTGCATTATTTCGTGCGTTGAAAAAACAATTCAATGATCTGATGTGGACACAATGGCAGCCCGCGTATCGAGATCGGGATCGGCAAACCCTGCTTAAAGCTCGTAAAGAACTGGATACCGACATTCAGCAATATTATTTTGAACAATTTATTTTTTTTAGCCAATGGCAGCAATTAAAGCACTATGCCCATCAAAAAGGTGTGTTTCTGTTTGGAGACGTACCGATCTTTGTCGCGGGTGACAGCGTTGACGTATGGGCGCAGCGGGATATATTCTTGCTCAACCCCGATGGCACTCCCACTGTGGTGGCGGGCGTTCCCCCAGACTATTTTTCTGAAACGGGGCAATTATGGGGCAATCCGCTGTATAACTGGAAAACGCTACAACGGCGCGGCTTCCGGTGGTGGATTGATCGATTGACGACTGCATTACAACTGTTTGATGTGGTACGAATTGATCATTTTCGTGGTTTTGAAGCCTATTGGGAAGTGGCAGCAACGGAAGAAACCGCGATTAACGGCAAATGGGTGAAAGCCCCCGGCGCGGCATTGTTTAATAAACTGCAAAAATTAGGTTCGTTATCGTTGGTGGCGGAAGATTTGGGTGTGATTACCGATGAAGTGGAACAATTGCGAGATAATTTCGGCTTGCCCGGCATGAAGATTTTACAATTTGCGTTTGATAACAATCCGCAAAATCCCTATTTACCCCATAATCACACCCCCAACAGCGTTGTTTATACCGGAACGCATGACAATGATACAACGTTGGGATGGTATCAAACCCTATCGGATGCAGAAAAACAATCTGTGCGAACTTACTTGGCGAGTCATGGTAGCAACATGCCCTATCCCTTGATTCGAGCGGCAATTTCATCGGTTTCGACCTTAGCAATCATTCCGATGCAGGATATTTTGGGATTGGACGGAGAACATCGCATGAACGTACCTGGAACGAAATCAGGGAATTGGCGATGGCGGTTTCAGTGGGAACAATTGCCTCCCAATATTCATGAACGCTTGTTGCATTGGGTTAAACTCTACGGGCGCGACACGATTTATCGCTAACTTTTGAAATCAATTGGTTAGGAATATTTTTCTCGTTACCAAGTTCAGAGGCTGTAAGAGAACTCCTAAAATTAGCGATTTCTGACTTATGAGTTGTTGATTTTACACAACTGAAAATCCAAAAAATGAAGTTTTTTTACAGCCTCTGAATTGGGTAACGAGCCTAAAGTTTTGCTTTTCGTAATACAAAAAACCATCCTTAACTATCTAATCCTCCCCTGCAATTTACAGCGGGACTTTAATCGCTCATCATAGTACCATAGAATTTGAAAAATCAAGCTGTTGCAAAATAGCTTGACACGATGAGAATAGCTCTGCTATTATCTACACCTCTTTTGTTAATGGTAGTTAGCATTTTAGTAATTGTATCCAGATGTTAATTAGGGAGGACTGCACATGAGTTCCGTTTTGGATAAACGCCGTGCTGGAGTTTTATTACATATCACCTCGTTGCCTTCTACGTTGGGCTTTGGCTCAATGGGGCGACATGCCTATCGTTTTGTCGATTTTCTCAAAGAATGTGGTTTATCCGTGTGGCAGGTGTTGCCAATTCGTCCGCTACATCGTGTCCCCCTTGGAACACCACATTGAGATTTCCTTTCCCCCTATCAGCCCATGTCTGCTTTTGCAGGTAATCTCTGATTAATTAGTATATAATAAAATTATATGCAATTTTTTGAATCTAAATTGTGGAAGTGCCTCGATAATACTAATACACTAGTACACCGAACCGGAGATAAGCGGGGTTAAGTTTAGACGACCAAGGGCTTGCCAATGTAGGTCCATCGAAAAGGTTGAGCGAGAGTATTGTTGAAAAAGGTAATGAACTTGAGAATGCGAGTTTTAAGTTCATCCGTTGACTTAAACTGTCCACGCTTGAGCAACCGCCGAGACAAAATACCGAACCAGATTTCCACTTGATTCCATGAGCAATGCTTTTGGGGTATAAATAAACCGAATTCGATGGCTCTGAGCCTGCAAAAACTCAGTTCTCGATGCCATAGTGAGCAAAATGCCTGCTTTACCTTT
>DYNO01000226.1 GCA_020721025.1 Thiomargarita sp.
CCCAATCGTCAAGCCTCTGTCGGGGTTGATTTGGGAATTAAAACATTAGCCACACTCAGTAACGGCGAAGTTTATCAGAATTACAGATTGTTACAAAAGAATTTGCGTAAGTTGAAGAAATTACAACGTAACTTTGCAAGGAAGCCCGTAGGGTGTATAAGCAAAGCAAGCAGTAGGGTGCATCAATGCAATGTCATGTACCAACGTATTCAAATCACAATGGTGCATGACGCTTTGTTGATACACTCTACTCTCTGGTTACTATGGCATGTCGCTACTAAGCCCGTAGGGTGTATAAGCAAAGCGTCATGCACCTCTCAAAGTGGATTTAAACATTTTGGTGTATGACACTGCATTGATGCACCCTGCGCTTACTCCAGCGACAAACTCATGGTATTGATCAATCCTTGTCAGCAGGTCGCCATTTCAAATTTCTGACCGAGCGATAAGAAGTTGGAGTCTGTAAAAACTCATCAAGTTGTTGTTTCGCCATATCACTCAGCAGGTCTAGCAAAGGTTGTTGATTGCACGGGATCAACAACATACTTTGCTTGATCTGCACATCCCATTCATCTGCATAATTATCAATATCATCGACTTGTAATCCTTGGCAGCAACGCGGACACGTACACTCAACTGGATAAGATTCAAGCACATTCAACAATCCATAATCCGAAGTCACTTGTTCGCCGGGCAAAATCTCCCTGACTGCGATCTCAAATCCATAATCTGTCATCATCGTATTGCTACAGCAACTGTGATTCATGTATTTCGCATGATCCCAACTGAGTATCAAATTGCCGTGTTTATCTCGATAGAGGTGAGTTTCCATCATCGCGTGAACAAGTTGGGGTAAATCCTGGAATTCCTGTTGCGTCAGTACAATGTCGAATGAATCTCTGACTACAACGATAGTTCCTTGGGGAATCCGGGCGGTCGCAAACACACCATTGCCAATGTGAGGGGAAACGGTTTTAATGAGCGTATTTGGATGAATCATTAAAAATTTTATCCATTGGTGTGAGCAGTATCAATGATTGATGTTTAGAAAGGCTGTAAGATTTGAATATTATCGCATCGTTACTTATTGATTTATAACGCTGTGCATGAAAGCTAAATGCGCTGTGCAGCAAAGCTAAAAAAATCGTGCAGCAAAGCCAAAAGATTGTGCAGCAAAGCCAAGTATGTTTTTTGTTTCTTTGTAGGAGTTACGCAGTTCAAAACGTAACTTAGGCTTAATTCAGTTAGTTAGCGTTTTCGGAGTACAAATTTAAATTTGTACTCCATTTATAAAATCAGTGGGTTAGCATCTCAAGTGCGTAACTCCTACTTTGATAAGATTTGAATCGTGGAGTTAGGTGAACGAATCGACAATTTGCAGTCAGTGGGGTGGGTAACCAGCAAAACCCGTTTTTACCCACCCTGCATGACTACTTCAAATCTTCAATCGAACTCTCGATCAGTGGATGCAGCAGGACATTGCCGAGCGTAATTCTTGTTGCAGTTGGTTTAATGCGGCATGAACGGCTTGTTGACGAATGGCAGTGCGATCTCCCGTGAATAAAAATTGGGTGGCAAAACTTCGCCCCGGCAATGCCCATCCAATCCACACCGTACCCACCGGTTTTTCCGCGCTGCCACCGCTGGGACCGGCAATGCCACTGATGGCAAGACTGACTTGAGCATGGCTATATTTCAGCGCACCTTGTGCCATTTCTAAGACCGTAGCTTCACTGACTGCGCCATGAATTTCAAGTGTGGTGGCTGATACACCTAACATTTCTTGTTTTGCTGCATTGGAGTAGGTGACAAAGCCCCGATCAAACCATGCTGAACTGCCCGCCACTGCGGTGATGATTTGAGCTACCCCGCCACCCGTGCAAGATTCGGCAGTGCTTAATAACCAGTGATGTTGTTGCAATAATAAACCACATTGTTGACTTAAAACTTCAAGGTCGGGCATGGAGCTATCCGGCATGAAATTGACAGGCTTGCACGGTATTTTCCAATAAACTGGCGACCGTCATGGGTCCCACGCCACCGGGGACGGGAGTAATCCAACTGGCATGTATTTTGGCAGTGCTAAATTCGACATCGCCGACCAATTTGCCATTGTCTAAACGATTCATACCGACATCAATCACCACCGCGCCGGGTTGAATCCAATCGCCCTTGATCATTTCTGGCACGCCGACCGCGGCAACGACCAAATCGGCTTGACGCACTTTATTGGCTAAATTTTTGGTGCGACTGTGACAAATCGTGACCGTGCAACGCGCTGCGAGCAATTCCAATAACATCGGACGACCCACAATATTCGATTGCCCAATCACAATTGCGTCAAGCCCTTCCAACGTGACCCCAGTGCTTGCCAATAAAGTCATCACACCTTTTGGAGTGCACGAGCGCAGTTGTGGCATTCGCAGCACCAATCTTCCAACATTGTAGGGATGAAAACCATCGACATCTTTGTCGGGCACAATCCGTTCTAACACTTGTTGAGTGTCAATGTGGGCGGGTAGGGGCAATTGCACCAAAATTCCATCAATTGTCGGATCCGTGTTGAGTTGATCGAGTAACTTGAGTAGTTCAACTTCAGTTGTTTCTGGGGGTAAATCAAAGGCTTTCGAGAGAATGCCCACTTCAGCACAAGCACTGCGTTTGTTGCGGACATAAACTTGCGATGCGGGGTTTTGTCCCACTAAAATGACGGCGAGTCCCGGTGGACGTAATCCTTGGGCGACTCGTTGGGTCACTTGTTGGGCGAGTTGTTGACGTAATTGTGCTGCAATGGCTTTGCCATCAATGATATTTGCGGTCATTTTTTTCCTTATTGATTTGCCGGAACCAGCCGATCACCAAACGGAGTTCGCACCACCCGCATTCCCGGTGGCACATCTTCGTCTTTAATCACGGTTCGTTGAAATTGGCTATAAACTTGTTGACGTTTTTTAAATTCTTCTTCCCGTTGCTTCGTTTCCTCTGGGGTCAATTCCCGTCCCGGTCCCAAAAATGGATTGTGCGCGGCGGGAGTAGCCCCGGCTTGCGGTGGTACATTGGGAATGGGTTGCTGCCCAGCTGGTACCGTCGGTTGTGGCATGAATGGATTGACCGGTGGTGGGGAGGGCGGTGGGGGAGGCGCGGCAAGTGGCGTACCCAATGCTAAGGTAACAGTCGCTGTTTTGCCACTGTCTTCCGCAGTGCAGGTCACTCCCTTGTTCGGATTACGGCAGGGAGCATTTTCCGGATATTCCATTTTGATTTCCCGCGATTTTACTTCCAGCAACGCGTAATCTTTATATCCTTCAATAGTAATTGGAGTACGTTGATTTCGGTGAGTCACCCGTTGATTATATTGCTTCCCATCCGGTGCTTGCAAAATCACATTCACCTTGTCACCAATTTGGCTGATCCCTTGCAACAACAAATCTCGTTGTGGTAACAAAGGCTTAGGAGGTGGCGGAGGGGGTGGGGGCGGTGGCTGTGCAACCGTGGCAGAAGGTGCCGTTGGAACTTGAGGTGGCGGCGGGGGCGGTTTACCGCGTTCTGGATCGAACAGGTCGAATGCGTAACTGTTTGACAATAAGATAAGTAATAGAATCAAGGACAATATTGTTTTCATAACGCCTCCCAAAAGAAAAAACGACACACCACTTATTTTGTCGATAGATGGTATGCCGTTTCTTAGATTTCTCGCTGATCAGTAGAGATTCATCTCCACGGAGTTTCAAGAAGTTACTTGGTCAATTCAGACATGATAGGCAATGAGTTGTACACAATCGTACCATCTTCAACTAATGAGTAACCAAAGAAGATGTAGAACATGGCTTGCTCAATACCTGCATCGCCCAATTTACCTTTGTAGAGATCAACAGTGATGCTCTTGCCCAGTTTGAACTTGGTCTTTTGAGGTGCGCTCGTCAACTTGGCAACTTCACTAGGCCATTTTGCTGCATCGGCATACAAGTCAACATCAAAGAAAGACTTTTTGGTGCCGTCATACGCCTTGTAAAATGTGCTTGTACCGCCAGTGTAACCCTTGTCTGATGGCAGTTCAATACCTACTGCAAACAATAACACAGCTTCTTTGCCTTGGTGAGCGGCAGGAACTTGGATGTTGCCTGCGAAGTCAATGGTCTTGTCTTTAGCGACTTGGACTAAAGCTTTAAAGGCATCACCGCCTGCTGAGACACCGCCAGAGAAGGTCGCAGAAACTGTGGTATTAGCACCATCTTTTGTAAGCGATCTTGCTTGACCAGGGACAGCGGCAACTTCAGGAACAGCATTACATGCTACTTTCAAGCCGGCGTTCGGGACATAAACACCTTTGGAATCGGCGCAAGTATCTTCAGTTGGGCAAACTTCCATGCCTTCCGCAGCGGGGGCTGGTGAACATTGTTTGATGCTTTGGGTTACATTGAACAACTTGGTTTCAGTCACGCTGGCGGTGTTGTTGGCATCGCTGAAGGAGATCGAGAATTGTCCAACGTTTGCTCCAGCATCAATCATGAACACTTTCCGACCACCGGTTTCAGTGAAGTTGACTGATTCACCAGAACTGATGCTGACCCAT
>DYNO01000227.1 GCA_020721025.1 Thiomargarita sp.
TTTAAACTTTACTTTTTTACTGAGTTTGAAGATGTCAAATCGGTTCTATAATAGTGATTTATACGGGCACTCTGTTTTACATTGTCAGTGTGAAAAATATAATTTCGCTATGTGTAACTTAAACTTAGTAATTTTCCTGCTTACCATTCGCTTGGCATAAAATTTGATTAAAAAAGCATAATCTTTACTTGAGATAAGATTATCTCTTTTTATTGAGTGTCAGACAGGTTAGAATGAGGTATAGACATAAGTTACTGAAATAATGGGAAGTTAATGTCTAACTGTCTAAAACTCTGAATAAAAATGCAGTTAAGGCAAGCAGGAGACTGAAAAATGTCTAATATATTTGAGGAAATCGCGCGATTAAAAAATCGTCTCCAACAAATGGAAATCGAACAGGTCAAGCAAGATGTTGAACTTATTCAAACTTTTCGCGACTTTGAAGAAATCAGTCGGCTTGAAGCAGAGTTAATGGGAATTGATTATTCGCAATTAGAACAGGCTTTGTCAAAGATAATTAATTTTAAACGATTACGTGAGGATGAAGAAAAGATCAAGGAACTGGAAGCGAAATTGGCGGAAATGCAGAACGTGGTGACGGCTGAAAAAACAGCAAAAGCGCAAATTCGGGATGATGACGAGGTGCGTCGTTTGGAAGCTGAACTCTCGCAAATAGGCAACCAACCAACGCTTAATATTGCTGCAAGGGAAGTCTATGTCATTCATTTGTTGTTTAATCCCCATGTACCGAGCGAGTGGTCTGAGGAAGGCGGCGGCGGTTGGCGGCAAGTGGGCGCAGGAACGCAGTATATTCAGATGGAAAAAGCCAAGGCACGTTTTGACGCATTGAAGCAACAATGGCCTGATTATCCAATTAAAATTATGGTCAAACCGAATCATTGAGCCGCTTTTTCCTTCATCAAAGTAAAGCGTTATGAAATCTATTACAACTGTCGTCCTGTTTAACAGCATGATTGAGATAATTATTGTTTGGACAGCTTTAAGATTTTGTGAACATAGTAATTAAGTATTCTCAACCCATTAATTTTATTTATTTCTATAAAAAACTGTCTTCTTGTGTTATATTGCCAAAAAACCATTCGGACAGTTTAAAAAATTTTTGGGTTGAACAGATGCAACGGATTTCTTGAGAAAAATTAGCGATTGCCAACAAGTTACGATAAAACAAATTATCGCGGGTTTAAAATATTTACAACACAAAATGCTTCATATAATCTAGGTTAAATATTTTGTGGATTACTAAAATAACGCAGCCATGTGAATAAATCCCGCGGTGCTAAACCTCGTTCGCCTCGTTCTGCCGCTTTATCTCCCGCCATCGCATGTAGGCATACTCCCACTTTTGCCGCTTCGGAATGTGAAAATCCTTGTGCCAATAATCCTAAAATCGTGCCAGTCAATACATCGCCCATCCCGCCGGCTGCCATGCCCGGATTGCCTAAATTGCACACGCAGATATCGCCTTGTGGATTACAAATCAAACTGCCCGCGCCCTTGAGGACGCATACCCCGCCGAAGCGAAGTTGTAAGGCTTGTACTGCGGCAAAACGATCTGCTTGAACTTCTGAAGTAGAAACTTCCAATAATCTTGCAGCTTCTCCCACATGGGGAGTCAGCACGCTATGAAAAAAACGAAAGGGCATTTGGGCAAGTAAATTTAACGCATCAGCATCAACCACGACAGGTTTTTGGAGATTTTTGACCGCATCGAGCATGGCACGCGCCCACACCGATTGCCCTAATCCCGGTCCAATGGCAACCACGTCGGCATTGTATAACAGTGGAATTAATTCTTCAGGAGTTTCAACGCCATGACTCATAATTTCTGGACAACTCAAATTTACCCAAGCGGCATGAGCACTGCGAGTTGCAATGGTCACTCTACCTGCGCCTACCCGCACCGCTGCCTCCGCCGCCATCCTAATCGCCCCCGTCATGCCGACATCTCCACCAATGAGTAGGGCATGTCCATAAATACCTTTGTGGGTGGTGCGAGAACGGCGCGGCAAAGCCTTTTTCACAATGTCATAATCAATGCGGGTGGCAGCAGGTTTCACATCTTTATAAGTTTGCAACGGGATTTTAAGATCATCAAAATAGACTTCCCCGGTGTAATCGGGCCCCTCACCGGTAAAAAGTCCTTGTTTCAATCCAACAAAACTGATAGTCACCGTCGCATGAATGGCAACGCCCAAAACTGCCCCAGTATCGGCATGTAAACCCGAGGGAATATCCAGCGCAAGTACCGGGCAATGACAACGATTCACGGCTTCAATCACTTCGCGCCATTTGCCTAACACGGCTCGATTTAAACCCGTGCCGAACAATGCGTCAACCACTACGTCAGCGACGGTGAGCTTTTTTTCAGAAAAAACTTGTACCGATAACCCAACTTGAGCCATCGAGTTGAATGCAATGCGTGCGTCGCCTTGAAGTTGGGAAGTATCGCCCATTTGCAGCACCGTGACATCATATCCAGCAAGGTAGGCTAATCGCGCCAACACGTAACCATCGCCGCCATTATTACCGATACCGCATAAAACCATCACTCGTCGCGCCCGCGAAAATCGAGTTTGTAACAGATTGAATGCCGCGCTACTTGCTCGTTCCATCAGGCAGATACCGGGAATACCCATATCTTCAATAGAAATACGGTCGAGCTCTCGCACTTGGCTGGCGCGATAGAGTGTTGTTGGGAGATGGCGATTTTCCATGAGAACTACCTTTGAAGTCAAAATCTTGTCGATGAGTGTAGTCGATAACATGCGCAATATTTACGCCGAAAAATTTTGGTTGGTGCTACACAAGTCAGGAAAACTGGCTATTTTAAACCAGTTTCTGAAACCTGATGGGTTTGCATCTCTGAAAAATATCGTCATCCTGACAGATGTGGCACTACCAAATTTTAGTTGAACTCAATCGACACATCGTATTGATGCCAACTACACCATTCCTAAAGCGACTGATTTAGTTAAATTATACTGCTCAGAGGGTGAAATGGGCTTGTCTTGTTTGAAGAGGTTTATTCAGAAAATGAAGATTCAGAATGCCCCCATGTTTAAGATTCGCCCAAACGTAAATCGACCTGATTTTTTTCATCAATCCACACCACCGGTTCAACTAAACGGTAGGGCGAAGTGAGATAACTCTTTCTGACCACAACTTTTTTACCGCGGGCTGAGATAACATAGCCATTTAACACATAACGATGTAAACCTGTGGCTTGAATCGGTGAACCATAACATACCCCATTTGCAATCAATAGGTTATTCTTGGTTGCGTAATACATTCGATGGGTATATGCCACCAGTTGCCCAACTATCGTACAGACTCTTTCCGTGTCACGAAATAATTCTAATGCAACCTTTGTATTTGGCGGTGCAACCACACTGACTCGCGGCGTTTTGTTCTGACCCACTGTGGTTAAAGGTCGAGCAAGGTCTTGAACTGTCGGCAATCTGGGGGATGTCGCACAACCAACTGATAACAGGCTCACGAGGACAAGCAGGCTCAATTTGAAAGAAAGACGCATATTCTTCTCCATAACTTTTGATGTTTTATCCAGATGGGATTGACAACAATTCGGGGGCAGCAATATTTTTGATTCACACAGTTTAAAATTTTATATTATGCAACATACTGCGTGGGGTCAGTCACTCCCAAACCACGAAATCCTTCGGCTCGTAATCGACACGCATCACACATTCCACACGCATGACCTTCGGGAGTGGCTTGATAACATGACATCGTTAAGGCAAAATCTACGCCTAATTCTAAACCTTTGGCAATAATTTGAGATTTCGTTAATTGTATCAGTGGCGTGTGAATCTGAAATTGTTGCCCTTCCACACCCAGTTTAGTCGCTACATTTGCCAATTGTTCAAATGCCGTGATAAATGCCGGGCGACAATCCGGATAGCCAGAATAATCGACTGCATTGACTCCAATAAAAATATCTAACGCGCCCAACACTTCCGCCCAACCGAGAGCTAGGGCTAAAAACACGGTATTACGCGCCGGAACGTAGGTAATTGGAATGGTGGTTGATACCCCGCTGGTAGGTACGGTCAAATGAACATCGGTCAACGCGGAGCCGCCAATGCTGTCTAAATTCAGATGAATAAATTTATGTTCAATCACGCCGAATTGCGCGGTGACATGACGTGCGGCGGTCAGTTCAAACCGATGACGTTGCCCATAATCAAAACTGAGCGCGTAACACTGATACCCTTCAGCTCGTGCGATTGCCAGCGTGGTCGCAGAATCTAAACCGCCAGACACTAACACAACTGCTTTTTTATTGTCCATCACGCGAAGTTCAACTTTATAAAAGATAATGAGTGGTAATTTTGAAACATGCTTCATGAATGATCATAGCACAATGTTTTTTCACTCAAAACATTATCATTGTGTCATACATCCACAAAATGCAATCACTTGAAATAATGATCAACGGCTGAATATTTCACATAGATCGTCATTATAGAACCGATTTGACATCTTTAAGCCATGTAGATTAAGCTGTTTCTATT
>DYNO01000228.1 GCA_020721025.1 Thiomargarita sp.
TTCCGGTATAAACCTGTTTGGTTTGGTTTTAAAGATGTCAAACCGGTTCTATATTGTCACCAATACAGCATTGATTCGCACTACCACATTGGACGGCAAGGAACAAGGACGCAAACCCGATGTCAGCGTGATTCAGCGACAACAATGGGAAATAGAACGGCGTAGTTATGCTGCCCTGACTGCGCCCATTCAGTTAGCGGTGGAAGTGACTTCAACCAATTGGGATGATGATTATTTAGATAAATTGGAAGAATATCAACACTTAGGAATTTTAGAATATTGGATTGTTGATTATCTTGCCTTGGGAAGTCGTGACTTTTTAGGGAAACCAAAGCAACCAGCGGTGTTGGTATTTCAATTGAATGCTCAACAACGTTATCAATATCAACTCTTTCGTGGTTCAGAACGCATCATTTCGCCCACTTTTCCTCACTTAACATTGACCGCTGAACAAATTCTGCAAGCATAAAGTGTAGATGTGTTTAGAAGTGCTTCGTCCTGTTTGGAAGTGGAGCAAAGAAAGAAAATTTGACATTAGCAGACAGAATCTTCAGTCGTGATTGTGATTTAGTTATCGACCCGGATTTGAATGCTGCAATTATGTTAAATAACTATGGTCGCGCCGTGTCAGCGAAACCCTAAACACACGTAAGAAAACTAACTTGGTGGAAGCGGGTCTAAGACTTGAGTCATCAAGCTGCCATGTTGACGACGTGAATAACGTTATGTTTTACTACAAATGATTTCAGATCACCATAGCTACGATGCTGTAAAAAGAAAATTCAAACCGGTTTCCAGCAAACCTGATAGGTTTAGATGAGCTTTTTATAGTTCTTCAGCTATATGTACCGAGAATATGTTACACTCACAACATCGTGTCATCTTCACAACTTTCTCTGTCGCTAAATGGAACATGTTGATTTGCAAGCATTACAGCAATTGGTCAATGAGTTAATCGGGGTTTGTCAGCAGTTGGCTCATGAAAACCAAGTGTTACGAGACGAAAAGACGCATCTGGCTTCAGAGTGCGAGGCGTTGCAAGAAAAAAATGTTTTGGCACGCACGCGAATTGAGGCAGTAATTGCGCGGCTGAAAGCAATGGAAGTGAATTCATGAGTGGAAAACCCATCCCAGTCACGTTGCGTATTTTAGATAGAGAGTATGTGGTTGCTTGTCCCGAAGACGAAAAAGAAACCTTGATTGCCTCTGCGAAATATTTGAACCAAAAAGTGCAAGAAGTGCGCGAGGGGGGCAAAGTGGTGAGCACCGAACGCATGGTTGTTGTCAGTGCTTTAAATATTATTCACGAATATTTGCAATATAAACAACAACAAGAAGAACAAACTCAGTTATTAAACAGCCAAATGACAGGGTTACAAGAGAAAATTGAGCTTGCATTAAATAGATTGAAGCCTTAAACTATACCCCATCTGCAACTTTCAGCAGGCATTCTGTCGAAAGTGGTCATGAAAAGTTTTGGCATCCCCACTGGTGTACTGAGAAGACTGTGAATCTAAACCTATATTTCGGGAGCTAATCAGCGGACGCGGTGTGCTGCCTGTATTTGGCAAGCCTAAAGTGTCTCTTCTGCTCCCACCTGAACCGAGCGGTTCATGTCTGAGGTATAATCGGTGGTGGATGCCTTTCTGATTTTGATAATCGTTTGTTTTTAAAACAATCATCGCCGAACTTGCTGAACTGAAAACGTGTTTCTGTCTTGATGCTTAAAATTATCCAAGTGTCGGATTTTTTGACAGATTTGGTTCAGACTTTAAAATAAGTAATAAAAGAGTTCATGCGGGTGTAGTTCAATGGTAGAACTTTAGCTTCCCAAGCTAATAGCGTGGGTTCGATTCCCATCACCCGCTTATTCTTGACTACGCGCCAATACCGTCACCTGATTTCCTTCTCGATACAACACCGTTTGCAAGCGTGCCCTGCCACGATCAATCACCGCCTCACTCAGATACAAAAAATAATGACTGTTGACGCTCAAACTGTCCATTTCCACGCGTCGCCCTGCTAAAGCCTCATGTTGAACAAAATTCTGAACCGAAGTAAATGGCTCTTTCTCTCGCGCAGCAATCAAGGCTTCCGCGTCGGTTTGCGTCATTTCCGGAGCGACGGAGCGTAACAGCGGCGCGCTGGCAGTATTGACATTTAACAACGTTTTTTTGGGCAAGACACAAACGTAAGGTCGGATTTTTTCAAAGATTTCTGGGGTAACATTGGCAATTGCACGCAATTCACTGATATCCGCCATCAACCGATTCGCAACTCGATAACTCGGTGTTTTTCCTAAATAAAAATTATCTTCCGCGCCGCTGGGCAATTGTGGGGTGGCATCGTTATCAATCCAATCCACTATCGCTTGTGCCAAAATCGGCGACAATTCCAATGCCCATAATAATCGCTCTAACCGCGCCACATCGGCTTGACTCACTTCGCCGGTTTCTGTGACTAAGTTATTGAGATTAAAGCATCCTTGCAAATCACGAATTTCCCCTTGCAAACTACCACCTTCGATAGGCATCACCGGCAAACGCGTCGCCCACGTTTCTTTCAAATTATCCACTGTCAAATCATCGCGTTGCAGCAACAATGTCGCCCACGCCTCACCGCCCAACACGTAAAAATAGGCTTGATCATGGTGCAATAAGTTGGCAGTGCGACGAATTATCACAGTTTGTCGAGTCATCCACGCTACCGACAGCACCGTGACTAGGGCTACCACTAAGAGTGCGGTAATGAGCGCAACACCGCGTTGTTTCATCAATGTTATCATTGCAACTGATTATTTTTTCTGATATTTTCCATTCAACGTTCCTCCCATGCCACACCACAATGAGGTTTCTCCTTCGTTCACTTCCGCCGTCGCCCCGCGAAATGTCACTGTCACGAACGCATCATCTAACGCTTTGATTTGAACAGTATTATCATGCAACTTGCCTTCGCCGCTAAAATCACATGTCCATTTCCCTGATTTCGGTTCCGCTCCTTCAATCCAGATGAAAACCTTGTTCAGTGCGAGAGCTTCTACCCTCAGTTCCATATTTTTCGCAATATACTTTCCATCGAGCTTACCCGCAGGTGACGACGCATAATCCGCAGAACTACGAAATTCTAACGTTGCAATTCGTTGATGATACAGCGTAATTAGACAATCTGGATTTTTCACACCACAATGATTCTGGCGCAATTCTAACCAACGACGCTGCTGCTGTTGCAATTGCCCGGCTTCAGCTTTTGCCAACTTTTTCAATAAATTCTGATATGCCGTTCCCAGTTCGCTATCCAACTGATTTAATTTTTTGTGTTCACAGATCGTATGTTCCAATTCCAATTTCGCTTTTTGGCAGTCAAAACTTGCTGCATTGCTATGGGTGGCTAAAAACATCATGAATCCGACAATTATCGCTTGATATATCAAGAACTTTTTCCTTTTGTTTTATTCAATTTGCCGATTATTCACCCGGTCCCGGTTTGGGTTTGGATTTACCGAAAATTAGCGCGTCGGGTTTATTTTGCAACGTCTGACTAAATTCTCGTAATTCGCCCAATAATTCACGCAACTCTCGGATCGAATTGGTAATTTCTGGTAACGCTTGCTGAGTAAAAAAACTAAGGTCTTGGCTTCCCACAGCGACCGTATTATCAATCGTTTTCGTCGTTTGTGCAACACTTTCGAGCATTTTCGTGCTTTGTTGACTATTCACTTCAATTGCTTGAGTCAGCGTCATTGCTGTTTTGCTAAAAGTTTGAGTCATCTCGTTGATAGAATTGATGATATTGGGTAACTTGACGGTTATTTTTTGTAACGAAGTCAAGAACTCGGGCATTTTTATAAGAGTTTTATTTGTATTTTCAATGAGCTGCATCGTCACCGTTGTACCGCTATCCATCTGCTTCATTTTATCTGTCACGATGTTGGTGATGGCTTCCACGTTGCGTAAACTGTTGGCAACTGCCAGTCGATTTTCATTAGACATTAGTGCGTTAGCAGTCACTGCGACATCTCGCAAATTTTGCAGCAAATCTTTTGCAATGCTCGAAATTTGTTGTAAGTTATCAGATAACAAAGTAATTGTGGCATCAATGCGAAACAGGAGTGACGGTTTGGTCTGAATTTCAGGGTAACGCTCGCCGGGCTTGGCAGTCAGGGTGGGGGCATCCAAACTTCCGCCAGTCAATTCAATAAACGCTAATCCAGTAATACCTTGCGTTGACAAAATTGCAAAAGTGTCTTGTTTCAATGGTGTACCGCGCTCAATTTCCAATAAAACTGAAATATGATTCGGACGTTCCAGCGACAATGCAATTTTAGCCACCTGTCCCACTTCTACGCCACGATATTTCACAGGGGCTTTGAGATTCAATCCAGAAACGGATTCGCTCATATAGGCTTGATAAATATCATATAATTTATTTTCCGTGCCGACACTCAGCCATAATCCCACTGCGATTAAGGAAAGACTCAAAATGATGACGAATAATCCAACGATAATATAATGTGTTTTGCTTTCCATATCACTAATTTT
>DYNO01000229.1 GCA_020721025.1 Thiomargarita sp.
TATACGACCCACCTTGAGGATGTTCAATCACTTCATCCACCACGTACAACACCCCTAATTCACGAATGCTGCGCGGAAAGCGAATATTATAATCAGGATGATAGCCATCAGATACCACGCGGGCGCGCAATTTCTTTCCCTCTGGTACGCACTGCACCAATACCCCCGTTCCCACACTGTCCGTCGTTTCTAAATCTGCTGCGGTGGCGGGCGCGGTGGCAGCTTTTGGCGGTTTGCTCGAACGAGGCGTGTGACGGGCAGTTTTACGTTGTTGATAAGCCTGCTCTTGTCCCGGAGCCACCAACCGCCGAATCTCGCCCAACGTGCGATAAAAATTGCCACTGCTCGCCAATTCCACCGTATCCACCAAGTATGTCGCGCCTTCTTCCCGAAGATGACGAGGAAACTGCACATTGAAATTTTGCTCGTAACCTTCAGAAATGACACGCATTCGTAACTTACCGCCTTCACGCACACACTGCAATATCACGCCATTTTCTGAAGCACTGACCACCGGCAAATCATATACCGCATCTGTGGTCGAAACGCCGCGCAAATTCAAATCGCCACGATTACGATGCCCAGATTGATACGACTGATCTTTTAATTCTTTACGGGTAGCGGGATCGTAGCGTTTATTTTCCAACTGTTTGATAAAAAAGCGGAGTTGTTCAAATTCTTCTGCCCATTCAAACGTTTCTTGCAAAGTTTGTTGCGTGATAAAATGAAGCGTTTCATGAAGTTTTTGCGCCGCAATGTCATATTCCCCTTGATCGGCTAAATCAACCGCATTTTCCTTCGCGTGGGCAATTCGCAACCGATTGGTTTGATCTAACACGTTTTGTTGCAATGCACTGGCGGCAAATTCTTCGGGCGTGACAACGGGAATGGTGAGCGTGATTTCGGCGGAGGTTTGCTCAATCGCTTCATTGACCACCGTTTGATAGCGATAATGCACGGCAAACATGGTTTGTATGCCAACATGGGCTTGCGCCGGCACACTTACCACCAAAGCCAATTGTTTTTCCTCCACTTCATACACATCGCCGAGCAATATTTCTAAACTGTCGGCTTTTTCCTTGCTACGATAACTGTTTAATATCTGCTCAACCTGCGCGCCATAATGGGGAGTGAGGGTAACGACCAAATCTTGCGCGACTAGGGAACTCAAACTTTCCAATTCAATCCGAAATACTTCGATTAAATCTTCGGGAGTCTGAATAAAATAGAAATTTCCGTGCGCACTTTTCGCCATGCCAATCAACAAATCTTCATTGAAATGGCTGCCAAATCCCAGCGTGGTGGTGCTGATGCTGAAATTTTGAGCTTTTTGCTGCGCGGTATTGATTAAAACTTTGCTATCCGTGATGCCGACATTGGCTTGTCCATCCGTCAACAACAGCACCCGGTTAATTTTGTCAGGAGCTTGATGGGCTTGCACATGTTCGCACCCTTTGAGCCATCCCCCGCTGAGATTGGTACAGCCCCCCGCTTTAATCTTGCTCAACACGGTGTAAATAATATCTTTATTTTTAACAAGTTGAGGTTCAAATAACGTTTCTACGTCGTCATCGTAAATGACCACAGACAGAATATCTTCGCTGGTCAATTGCTCAACGAGGAGGCGGGCGGCATTAATGGCTTGTTTTAGCGGTTGTCCTGCCATCGAACCCGAACGATCAATGACAATGCTGAGATTGAGCGGGCGACGTTTGCGAGGGGTATCACTGGTAATGGGTTGAAATTGGAGCAGTAAATCGAAAAAACTAGGTTGATTCGTAGAAATGCAGGGGCGACTGGTTTGCGATAAAACTTGCAGCATGATGAGTCTCCTTTTGATTGTAGATAATTGGGATATCAATCAGTTGTAGAAAATTAAAATATTATTCACGCCTCATTTCTTTGGTACTTTGAAAAACCAAGGTTTTATCCTAACACGTTTCAGTCATGGAGATGATTCTAATATGATACATCGTATTTATCAACACGTTCTCAGTTTTGTGTAAATTTTACGGAGTTTCAACTTAAACCCGTCATCCTCCCAAGCGGCTACTATTTTATAAAAGCAGTGAGTTACATATTTTTTTCGCCGGGTAAAATTCGGTTGAGAATATTCGCCCCATAACTGAAGAAATTAGTTAAAATACGTCATACTTTAACGATGAACAATTGATGATGAGTCACAATGGAGCAGTTATCATGGCGCAACTTGATTTTGCACGAGCTCGTTTTAACATGGTTGAACAGCAAGTCCGTCCTTGGGAGGTGCTTGATCAACAAGTATTAGACTTACTCTTTGAAATTCCGAGAGAAGAATTTGTACCGCCCGCGTATCGCACCCTAGCATTTGCCGATATTCAAATTCCCCTCGCGCATGATCAAGTGATGATGTCGCCCAAATTAGAGGGACGCTTGCTACAAACTTTGCAAATTAAACCGAGCGATAACGTGCTTGAAATTGGAACGGGCAGTGGTTACTTTACCGCGTTGTTGGCAAAACTGGCGAAACGTGTTGAATCAGTTGATATTTATGAAGATTTTATCAAAACTGCGGAACGTTCGTTAAAAGCGCAACATATCAGTAATGCTTGTTTGAGCAGTGGTGATGCCATTGCCGGCTGGAAAACTGAGGTACAATATGATGTTATCGTGTTGACCGGGTCAGTGCCTGTGTTGAAACCTCATTTTCAAAATCAACTGAAATTAGGCGGACGTTTGCTTGCCATTGTTGGCACAGAACCTGTGATGGAAGCGCGCTTAATTACCCGTGTCAGCGACCACGAATGGCAAACCGACAGCTTATTTGAAACGAGCTTGCCTGCGTTAATCGGTGCGCCGGTGTCGCAACGTTTTGTATTTTAAGTGGTAGTGTGGAATAAAAGCATTGTTGCAAATATTCTTAATGGTCATCAATTCAACTGACTGTATCCTAATTTCAAGATTTTAGAATCGGTGTAATGCAAAATTTTAATGCGATTGAATTACAACAATATTTAACTCAAGCTCGTCCCTTGTTGCTTGATGTACGTGAACCGTGGGAATTTAATACCTGTCATATTGAAGGTTCACAGTTGATCCCGATGCGCGATATTCCGTCAAAAATCAAGACACTTGACCCACAACAGGAAATTGTCGTGATTTGTCATCATGGGATTCGGAGTCGTCAAGTGGCTTATTTTTTAGAACATAACGGTTTCACCCAAGTCATTAATTTGGCGGGCGGGGTGGCAGCATGGGCCCGAGACGTTGATCCACAAATGCCTGTTTATTAAAATATTTTTTGCCTGAATAGGGATGGGCGACATTTTTGATTTATTTCATCATGTTGCACATTCCACGTTCAGACAAGACTCTGATCTTTGAATCTACTGAATATACCAAAATTACAATACACGCTGAAAGTATTAAAAAACCAATGAACACTTTGAAAGCAGAGTATCAACGAGATTTTTACAGTTGGATCCATCAAAATATTGAACTGCTCAAACAGGGTAAATTGGCAGACATTGATATTGAAATTTTGATTGATGAACTAGAAAGCATGGCGAAACGGGATAAACGGGAATTGACCAGTCGGTTGATGATTTTGATAGCGCATTTATTAAAATGGCAATTTCAACCAGAAAATCAAAGTGGCAGTTGGCGTGGTTCTATCCGTGAGCAACGTATTCAACTGATTGAACAACTTGAAGAAAGCCCAAGCCTAAGAAACAATTTAGATGAAAGTGTAGTCAAAGCTTACCCCAAAGCCTTAGCCTTGGCAGTCGATGAAACGGGTTTAGCTTCAAAAAAATTCCCTCCAGATTGTCCTTATACACTTCAGCAATTATTGGACGAAAACTTTTATCCCACCGCATGAGTCGATATCGCAACATCAATGCACATGGTATATTTGGGACAGTAGCGAAAAATTAGCGGTCAGTTCTACCGAGGGGAATGTTTTATGAATTTCCTCTGCACTATTGGAAGAAAATAAGCTATATTGGTTAGATGCTCCATTCCTTAAAAATTCATGTACCATATGGCGAAAACCAAGCCCTTGATATTAAATGAAATGGCACACGTTTATTTTCTACGAAAAATGCGTACAGGATGGACTTCAGCCTGTACCTTGGCAGAATCAGCCCCACAAAGTAACGTGGCAGTTGGCAAATGTAAATACATAAGCATTTGTTAAGAAAAAATGATCGGTAAATTCGCATCTATTAGATATTTGAGAGACATATTATTGAATTGTTTGGATGACAACGTATCTATGACTCATTAAGTGAGTTGCAAATTTGAGGCAGACATCAATGTCTTCTCGTTCTAAGGAGGGATATTGATGCAAGATGTCATCGGGAGTATCGCCTGCGCTGAGGAATTCTAAAATTGTTTGAACAGTAATACGTTTTCCTCTCAGTGTTGGTTGTCCAATGCAAACGTCAGGTATGAGGGTAATTCTGCCGTCGAAAAAAGAGATTGGGGTGGTCATGGTGCTGTCCTCAATGTAATGAACGTCGTACAAGATTGTCAAACGC
>DYNO01000055.1 GCA_020721025.1 Thiomargarita sp.
TATACATTTGGAGTAAATCACTGATGCAATCTTGAATTTCTCGCCCGTTTTCCCTGCTCTGTTCTGTAAAAAAATCAACAATATCAACCTCTAATTGCAGCGTCACCGTGACTTTTGACGAGTCGGATGAGTTTTCAGTTGTTTCTTCGCTCATAACTCCCTACCTTTTTTTTGCCGATTTTGGAAATGATCGGAACTTTCCATCTCTCATTATACTAATAAAACAATCAGTTAAAAATAATCATGCGTGACGCTGGCACACTTGAATTCTAAGAAATTTCACGTTTTCCATGATTATCCCCCGGTCAATTGCACTGTATTTAAGCCATCATAATTGCCATCCGCGGCGAGTTCATAACCCGTAATATGTCGCTGTGTAATCAAGACTAAATCCTCATACCACAATGGAATACAAGGCAATTGTTCAAACAAACGTTGCTGTAATTCCCGATAAAGTGCCGCTTGTGCATCCAGAGTCGGCGCAAGTTCCGCTTTTTCAATCAGTTCATCAACCCGTGCATCTTTAAAACGTCCTCGATTGGCACCCTTGGGCGGAAACGCATCGCTATGAAACGCATAACGAAAAATATCAGGTAATTTGATTCCAATCCACGCCAAGTTAAACATTTGAAAGTTACCAGTTTTAATATCTCCGTAAAATGTTCCCCAATCGTAACTCCTTAATTCAGCTTGAATTCCCACTTGAGCCAATTGATGCTGAATGACCGTCGCTAATCGCAATCGCAGGGGATTGTTGGTTGTTTTATACGTGAGATGCAAGGTGCCGGAAATACCTGCTTGCTGCAATAATTCTTTCGCTTTTTCAGGATCATAGCGATATACCGGTAAATCTTGATGTCTTGCCCAATGTGCAGTCGGTAACAGACTATTTGCCGGGTGCGCGGCATCCCCCAACACATAACGAATGATTTCTTCACGATGAATCGCATGAGAAATTGCTTGTCGAACCAACAAGTTACTAGTCACAGGGTCTTCCAAATTCATCCCAATATAGGCGAAACTGGTGCCTTCGCGTTTGGCAACTTGCAACTGGGGTTGTTTGGCTAACCAAGTGATTAATTCTGGCGATAAATCATTCTGCAATAAGTCTAATTCGCCATGTGCCAATTTCAGCACCCGCACCAATGGGTCTTTAACTTCTAAAAATTCAACTTGCAGACCGTCATAAATACGTTGTAAAATCAAACGACTGGACTGATTCCATTGCACAAATCTAAAACTTCCGCTGCCTAGAGGCTGTTTATTCAACGGATGCTGTTGCTGAATCAATTTCGCCGGCACAATGCCAATGGTCAAACGTCCGATAAACAGCGCGTCCGGCTTCATTAAATGAAACTCCAACGTGTCATCGTCAATCACCCGGATTTCTTGAATATGTGCCAGCGAAGCGCGGTGTGGTGAGGCATTGCGAGGGTCTAAAATGAAAGAATAGGTGGCTTTGACATCTTCAGCGCGCAAATGTGAGCCATCGTGAAAAATTCGCCCCGTGTCCCCCAAATATAACCGATAATGACTCAAATTAACCTGCTCCCATCGAGCTAATTCTGGCGTGGGCGCGTAGTGCTGATCAAAACCAATTAACGAACGATAAATCAATCGGTTAATCCGCGATGAGGTGGCATCGGTGGCAAAACGCGGGTCTAAATTCACCGGCGCATCGGCTAATCCAAACCGCAAACTTGGAATGGATGCCTGACTGCACGCAGTGAGTAAGACGCATAACAACAGTGGGTAATAAAATTTTAAGGTCATCGGCTTCGCTCAATGAAGATTCCGACAGGGACTCATTCATTTGTGATTCTAATTTTTTAATTGTGATTACAACCAGTTACCGACCAATAAAAACGGTGCCCAAAACACGGGATGTTGATAGCGATATTGCTTCAACAACATTTTCTGTGCATTTTGTAACGCCTTGGCTTTCGACAATTTTCCCGGCTGCATTTGACGATAAAATTCTGTCACCAATTCCATCGTGGCTTGATCATCCACCACCCACAACGTCGCTAACGCACTTTTTGCCCCAGCTTTCAATGCGATACCCGCCAATCCCAATGCCGCCTGATCATCCCCGACCGCAGTTTCGCAAGCACTCATCGTCAGCAAATCAATGGAGTTATTATCTGAACGGCTGATTTGAATCAAATCCTCAAGCTGATTCATGCTTAATTTTCCTTGAAAAGTCAACAGGAAAGTTTCATGAGGATCGCTGTTAAATACCCCGTGAGATGCAATGTGTACCACCGAAAAAGTCTGCTGCGTTAAAGTATCAGAAAAACTCTTGAGGGTAAACTTTTCATTCAACAACACAGTTGACGTTTCTGGGTAAAGTTTACGAATCGTTTCAACCTCTTGCTCAACATTGACGAGGGCTGAAAATGGCTTGACTTCTTTCGACAAACCACTTAACAAAATCTGAGCTTTATCCCAACTGATCGCACGCGGCGGATAGGTTAATTCCAATCCGGGAACAATCGCAAGTGCATATTTTTCCGCTAAAAATTGTTGCCCATCATGCAACGCTGCCAGCGGAATGGTACGCAGTACGCCGTCAGGTACAAAAATAAGTGTTTCAATTTCATAGCGTTGTAACGTTTCATTCAGGGGTGCAATCAACCATTGATACAACTGTTGAGCGTAGGGCAAAAAATCTGACGTGTCCTTCGTTTCCAATTCAAAGCGAAACTCATTGACTTCACTTTTGAGCATTTTTTCATTTTTGGAGATAATAAACTGTTGAATTTCCTTCTCTAACATTAACAAAATTTCAATTCTGTCCGGCAACAAGATGGGGTACAAAATAGCCGTTTTGACCAGCGATAAACTATCTAACATGGTCTTTTTATTCAGTTCATCCTTGCCCAAACACTCATCCTGAAAGTAATCCAGAATTTCAGCCGTTTTCATCGATTCAATCGTTTCACGCGCTTTTCGCAACCATTGCTGCTTTTCTTCTGCATTATTACTCTGATTTGCCTTTTGTAACAACAAGTCAGCCAATTCAAAATAGACCGGTCCCACACTGTCACGAAACGATTGCAGCGCGTTGCGATAACCCACAGACAATTCATGATGAGCCGATTTTAAATTTTCCACCGCATGTTCATACGAATTAATCGCCTTATCTATTTGTTTTTGCACTCGAAAAATTCGCCCCAACTGCCAATCCCAACGATAAGCAACTTCTTGTGCCAACTGCGATTGGGCGGCGAAAATGGCTTGACGAGTCAGGGTTAAGGCTTCAGGATACCGCTTTTCCATCTCGTACAATTGCCCCAAATACCCTGTCGCATACGAAAGTAACCGATTATCTTCCAATTTTTCCGCCAAAGCCAATGCCGTTTTTAAACTCTCATAACTCAAGTGATGTAGCGATTTCAACACGGTTTCTGGCAATGGAATTTCTGCATTTTGCTCAATACGTTGCGCTAGTTCACCTAAACTAATCAGTGCAAACGCGGAACTGTAATTGGTCGGGAGCGATTGACTCAACAATTGATAGGCTTGGGATAAATGTGCTTCCGCTTCAACCAGTTGCGAATTTTTCGCATAAGTTTGCACCAAATTGACGAGAATCCGCGTTTTTAATAATACCTCGTCCTGCTTGAGCAAACTGAGAGCTTCTTGATAACTTTCAATTGCTTGAGCGTAATAGGCTTCCACAGTAAATGTGTTACCCAAACTGTTTAATACCGTCGCGCGCACCTGTAACGGCGCGTTTTCTGGCAAATCGCGCAAACTTTTATCAACAAATTCACGGGCTCGCGTGTATTGACGTAGTGCAATGGTGACATCACACAAACTGCTGTAAATGAGGGCGCGTTGCTCTGGATATTCTTGAGCGAAAGTGAGCGCGGTCTGCAACGTCTTTTCTGCTTCTTCTGCTCTACCAAGTGCTTGATTTGCAATCGCAATCTGAATTAAAAATTCAATTTTCCGCAGTTCAGACCATTCGCCCTGAATCAGGCTCGATTGTAACATTTGAATTGCAGTTTCAAATTTTCCAGCTTGCAAGAAAGTTTTTCCCGCGAGCAATTGCTGTTTTGCCGTAGTATCATCAACTTGAGCCAATGAATACCAAGGAAGTAGCATCAACCAAATCAGCCAAAACCATCGTTGCCATGCTTGAGTGACTGTGTGCATAGTTTTGAATATTCTATCTTTTTTATAAAAATATCAATGACAAAATTGAATTATTCTTTAGGAGTTACGCACTTGAGATGCTAACTCATTGATTTTACAAAACAGGAATACAAATTTAAACTTGTACTCCAAAAGATGCTAATTTATTGAATTAAATCTAAGTTACATTTTAAACTGTGTAACTCCTACGGATAACAATCGAAAGTTATCAAAATCAACGAATTGCGACGATTTCGCTAAATCATTATTTAACCGTGCGCCGACGACAAATTCTACTCTTTTTGCAGCCCCGCGTATGCCAAAACTAACCATTTATTGCCAAGTTGTGGAAAATAGACCTGAACTCGCGCAGCTTCTCCGTTGCCTTCCGTTTGTAGCACCACGCCCCGCCCAAATTTAGGATGTTTCACCCATGTTCCCGTCGGATATTTTGCCAAAGTCGCATGAAATGAAGTCGCTACCCGTTGTAGGCGCACGACTTGCAATAATTCACTGGGAATTTCCTTAATAAAACGGGAAGGACGACTTAACTCACGAGAACCAAAGCGAAATCGCGTTTCACAATGAGACAAATAAAGCTTTTGTTTTGCCCGCGTGATGCCCACGTAACATAAACGCCGTTCTTCCTCAACTTGATTCTCTTCAATGCTATTTTTGTGAGGGAACAAATCTTCCTCCAAACCGCATAAAAACACCAAGTTGAACTCTAAACCCTTCGCCAAGTGCAGCGTCATCAATTGTACACAGGTTTGATTCGGATCGCCTTGAATATCACCCGCTTCCAACGCAGCATGAGACAAAAATGCAGTAATGGGATCAAATCCGTCCTCAACGCTATTTTTTGGATATTCTTTTGCCGCGGCGATTAATTCCTCTAAATTTTCCTTGCGACGTTGCGCTTCATCCTTCCCTTCTTTTTCATAGTGCATCAATAAACCAGAACTGTCATGGATGTATTGGATGATTTCATCAAGTTCTGCGATCTGAGTTTTTTGGGTAATCGTATTGATATAATTGATAAAATCATGCAGCGTGGTTGCGATTTTTTTACTAAACGTGTCTTCTGCCAATAATTCTTCCGCAGCTTGCCATAATGACAGTCCATGACGGCGGGCGTGTCCCCGAATTATTTCTAAACTGCGTTCGCCCAGACCGCGTTTCGGCGTGTTAATAATCCGTTCAAACGCGCCATCATCTTGATTATAATAAGCGAGTCGCAGATAAGCCAACGCATTTTTCACCTCTGCCCGTTCGTAAAAACGTAAGCCCCCATAAATGCGATAGGGAATACTTTTTTGCAACAGGATTTCTTCAAATTGTCGAGATTGCGCCGAAGTACGATATAAAATAGCCACTTGTTGCAACGATCCCGTCCATTCTTGGATTTTTTCGACAATAAATTCAGCTTCTTCTCTTTCATTATAGGCAGTGTACAAATACACCGGTTCGCCCGCCGCCCCCTGTGTCCACAATTTTTTGCCTAAACGTCGAGAATTGTGTGCAATCAAACCGTTAGCTGCGGCGAGGATCATTCCAGAGGAGCGATAATTTTGTTCTAAACGAATCAAGCGCGAGGGAGAAAAATATTCCGTAAATAGCTGAATATGCTCAACTTTAGCACCGCGAAAACTGTAAATAGATTGATCGTCATCACCCACCACGAAAAAAGCAGTTTCCGGATGGGCAAGCAGCCGTAACCATGCGTATTGAATGTGATTGGTGTCTTGAAATTCGTCAACCAAAACAAAGCGAAAGCGTTGCCGATATTGTTGCAGCAACTCAGGATAATCCCGCCATATTTCATAACTACGCAGCAATAATTCGCTGAAATCCACCAGTCCTTGTTGTTGACAATGGGTTTGATAGGCAAGATAAATGTCCCGCATCCGGAGATACCAAATTTCGTGGCTTTGAATTTCAATCGCTTGCGCCCGAATACCTTGCTCTTTATGACGGTTGATAAATCCTTTGGCTTTTTTGGGAGTCCAAACTTTTTCGTCCAATTCAAGTTGCTTAAGAATTTGTTTTATCAGACGTTCTTGATCACTGTCATCAAGAACTTGGAAGTTTTGCGGCAACTGGGCGAAATCGTGGTGAATCCGCAATAATTTATGCGCCAACCCGTGAAAAGTACCCGCCCACATGCCCTGTGTTGGTTCATCGAGCAGTTGCGAAATTCGTCCTTGCATCTCCCTTGCAGCTTTGTTGGTAAAAGTGACCGCTAAAATGTTGTGGGGACGCGCCAATTCGGTGGTCAATAACCATGCAATACGGTGGGCAAGTACCCGCGTTTTGCCACTGCCCGCGCCGGCTAAAACCACGATGTTTTCATGGGCGGCGGCAGTGACCGCATGTTGTTGGGGTTCATTGAGACGGTCGAGTAATTGGGCAATGTCCATTATTTTTTCGGGTGTGCAACAAGATGAAAAGATGCCGTCGTTTAATCAACAGTTCGGACAGTGTTAAAATTTTATTTTGATTTCAATTGGATGAGAATGTTCAGAGCATTATCACTGGCAGTCGCTATGCAATTTAAATTTAATTTCCAATTTCTTCATAAAGTTAGCATTTTAGCCGATTTTTAGATATTTTAACAATTAATTGCATTATTCCTCGTTCCCATGCGCCAGCGTCACCGGTTCAAATTTGTTCCTGTTGCAATTATTTTTGAAGTGGTTCTGCTACGGAACCGGTCGCCGCGGTGCCCATGATTTTTAACAAATTATCTTGAATTTTTAATGCTTGAATTTTCATTTCAGGGGGTAAATTATGAGAGCCGTAAATCAAAAAATCCCAATTGACGACAGCTAACCAATTTTGTCCTTGAGTATCTTCGTAAGCTGCGATATGTAAAGGTAAATGGGCAGCAATATCTGGATTATATTTGAATAATAGCTCGATCTCCTTGGGAAGGGTAAATTCTAAAATTTCAACATAACGGATTTTTTTATCTGGCTCGGTAGGAAAATCTTTATGGAGTTGATAATGATTGACAAATTTAACATCCAACTGTGTCGCGGTTTGTTTTATCGACTCGATTGCGTCAGACAGGGTGACATTTTTATTGACTAGAATTTTGAACGCCAATGCCGTTGCAACATCATTTTCGAGCGTGCGTTCCAAAAATTTTCCTAATAATTGAATAAATTGCGTATCTACCGATGCGATACTCCGCCATCCCTGGACATAAAGCACAATGACCAAAATTGAGAAAGAGATGCCAATGAGTGCAAAAAAGTGATAGACCATCCGAAAAGCAAAATTTACCGGGTGAAACGTCGCCGGAATAACAATGATGGGACGAACTGTCGTTTTATGCAATTTCATTTTAAATTTCTCGCCATCTGTTATTTCAATCCAATGAATTTTTTTAAAATCCTATATAACATCAATAAGTTAAAAAAGTTTTCTAGTTCGCTAACCGATTGAGATAAAATTTTGAAACTATCCAAACTGTGAGAATAAGTTAGCGAAAAGATTGGCTTAACTAGCTGAATTTTAAGCCTGTTGGGATTGTTCAGCATTTTCCAGTGCCAAGATGTTGATTCCAATTTCTGAAAGCAAGATCGCGGTTTCGTAAAGGGGTAATCCCATCACTCCCGTGTAGCTACCTTCGATCCGTTGAATGAAAATACTGGCAAGTCCTTGAATTGCATAGCCTCCTGCCTTGTCAAACGGTTCACCGGTCAGAATGTAACTTTCAATTTCATGATTATCCAACATTTTGAAATAGACATTGTTGACATTCAAGCGTACAGATTGTTTGGTTTTATTGACGAGGGCAACCGCGGTGAGCACTTGATGCCGAATGCCCGAAAGTCTTTTCAACATCCAACGCGCTTCTTCTGCATCCTTCGGTTTTCCAAACATTTTTCCGGCACAAACCACCACCGTATCCGCTGCCAAAACCGATTCCGTCAACACTTTGTGATAGCCCGCCCGCGCCTTTGCCAGTGCCATTCGGTTCACATAGTTTTGAGGGTTTTCATCAGCAAAAGGGGTTTCGTCAACAGCAATATCAATGGCTTCAAAATTTATATTTATCTGTGCTAACAATGCTTTACGTCTGGGAGAAGTGGAAGCTAAATAAATCATGTTGACCGAAAACGAGAAAGTTAGAAGCAAAAAGGTTGTAGTGTTATCAATCATCAACGGATATTGATTTATGTGACAGCGGTTCTTATGATAAAATATTCAATAGGTTGCAAATATCAGAAGTCACGTTATTGAGTCATGAAATATTTTGTTTTTGTCATGAGAACTGCGGGCACGGTACGCATATTGTTGTAATTATAGAGCATGTGGAAAACAATTGCTTCAGAAAGCAGTTCAGTCAGTTGCTCGTGATGAAAAATGGAAAATAAATATTTTAAAATCAAGTAATTATAGATTAAAATGGTCGTTATATCATGTCAGATTCAGGTTTAAATGGGTATTTTTGAGACTGTGTTGATTATCTATATGATGTTGTTAATAAAAATGAATTTAGATTACAATCGTCCCGTTAAATCCACCACTCGCGACACTTCTTCTAAACTGCTCATACCTTCCATGACACGGCGGATTCCATCCAATGCCAATGGTTTAAATCCCTGTTCTAACGCATGGTGACGTATGTCGTAAGTGGTGCCGCTGTGTGCAATTTTATCTTGTAACGATTCGTTAATCCGAATAATTTCCATCAGTGCAATCCGTCCTTTATAGCCGCGTTGCCCACAGCGTTCACAGCTACCGGCTTGATAGAGATTAATTATCGTTTCTAAATCAATGCCTAACAAGCGTTTGTGTAAATTTTCTGCCGGATAGGATTGTTTACAAAAGTTGCATAAAATCCGAATTAAGCGTTGCCCAATGATTCCTATGGTATTTTCAGCAATGATGTCGGGTAAAATGCCAATGTCGAGTAACCGGGGAATTGCCCCAATTGCTGAATTGGTATGCAGGGTGGAATACACTTGATGCCCCGTCATTGCCGCCCGATATGCCATTTCTGCGGTGTCTTCATCACGCACTTCGCCCACGAGAATAATGTCGGGGTCTTGGCGCATCATCGAACGGATTCCATTGGCAAAATCTAATTT
Source organism: Thiomargarita sp. (assembly GCA_020721025.1). GTDB lineage: Bacteria > Pseudomonadota > Gammaproteobacteria > Beggiatoales > Beggiatoaceae > DYNO01. Next base: position 9,246 of record DYNO01000055.1, read on the forward strand.
TACCGCTTCATTTACCGCCGTTTGTCGCACCTGTCCCAACACGTATTCTATTGGGTCTTCTAAGGTCATAATATTGACTTCTTCGCTATTTAAATGGCTCAAAATAGAGTAAAGCGTGGTGGTTTTACCGCTCCCAGTGGGTCCGGTGATTAAAATAATGCCTTCGGGACGGGCGATCATTAATTTCAATAAATTCAAACTTTCTTCAATTAAACCCAAACCATCCAGTGGCATAATTCCCCGTTGACTGTCTAAAATACGCAATACAATATTTTCTCCATAAACAGTGGGTTGCACTGAAACCCGGAAATCAATCAATCGTCCCGACAACGTGAGCGACATCCGCCCGTCCTGTGCAATTCGAGTTTCTGCGATGTTCATTCCCGCCATCACCTTGAGACGCACCGCAATCGCTGACCAATAATTTTTGTGCAAGCTGCGAATTTGTTGCAACACGCCGTCAATCCGATAGCGCACCCGTAAAAAGCCCTTTTCTGGCTCAAAATGCACGTCTGACGCACCCCGTTTCACCGCATCGGACAACAACGCATCGACCAAGCGCACCAAGGGCTGACTGTACTCTTCCTGCGCCAATTGCAGACTTTGATAGTCAACTTCTCCGGTTTCAATTTCGTGTAAAATGCCATCGAGCGAGAGGTCAAAACCGTATAAGTTATCAATTGCATTGACAATTTCTGCCTCACTCGCCAACACCGGTTCAACGTGAATCAAGCCCCCCAGCGCGGCAACCAATTGATCTATCGCAAGAACGTTGAAAACATCCGCCATTGCAACAATAACTGTTTGATTTTCTTTATCATAACTGATGGGCAATAAAGTATAACGCCGCGCCAGATGTTTGGGAACAAGTTTGATGGCATCGTGTTCAACCACTAATTTCGATAAATCAACACCTTCCTGTCCCAATGATTGACTGAGCACATCGCGTAATACGGCTTCGGAAATAAACCCCAAGCGTACCAAAATTCTGCCCAGTTGCTCTTGCGTTTTCTTTTGTTCGGTGAGCCCAATTTTGAGTTGATCTTGACTGATAATATGTTGATCTAAAAGAATTTCACCAATGCGGCGGCGGGGTGTTTTGTTGATTGTGGGATTGTTCATGAATCAACCGTTAGAAACAGGGGTCAGGAAAATGACAATAAGAAGATTTTAGCACCACATTCGCTATCGTATCTTGAATTTGTTCTAGGTTTGCGAAATTTGGCTAAAATAGTTGAAAAAAGATGATAATTGCGGTTAAAGTCGCTAAAATGTGACCACAATAACAACCTACAGGGGCGCGTGATGGGCTTAAAATGGATCGATATTCAAGAAATTGTGACTGAATTGGACGAGAAGTATCCGGAGGTTGATCCTTTGCGGTTAAATTTCAAACAGTTGTATGATTGGATTTTGGCATTGGAAAATTTTGATGATGATCCGAGTCGTTGCGGGGAGCGGATTTTGGAGGCAGTGCAGCAAGCGTGGATTGATGAGAAAAATTAGTTCAAGAGACCACCAGCATAACTAAAGCCAATAGGTTGATTTATAACAATAAAAATTCTCAATGATCGGTTTTTGCAGTTCATAAGGGGGTATAAGCAAAATGTCATACACCGAGTTGTTTCAAATAGTTCTCGGCATGACCTGCGTTTATGCACCCTACGCACGCGGCGAATTTGTCTCATCAGGATTTACGGAATTTGAGAATTTTCAGAATCATGGCAATTCAAATCATTTTGATTATTCGACAGATAAGATTTTCAGAATTATAATAGCTTGACAGTGTGCTGGCTTAGTTACCCCTTTACTGGAGTTATTTTATGTATCTCTCTCGAATATTAGTGTTAAATTTGCTTTTATTGTTCATTGGGTTAGCGGGATATGCTGCCGAACCTAAAGATGAGCGAGAAGAAACTGTGACGGTGGAAGAAACAACCACGGCAGGGGCAAAAGAAGAAGCCGCTAAGAAATTAGAATTGGTTGCCACCCTGACTTCAGAATGGTTTAGTGAACGTCAAAAACTTTTTGGTGGACAAAATGCGGCACTCACGCGGGATCGCACCGTGCAACAAACGAACTTGCTGGAATTACACAAGAATCTCGATGAATTGACTGCCAAAGAGAAAGCCAGAGTCGCCCAAGCAGAACAAAAGGAGGGGCGCACAGTAGCCGCAACTGCCTCGGACACAAAAAAGGAAGAACCACTGGTTTCTGAGGACATGTTAAAGCGCGCGAGTGAAGAAAGAAGTCTTCTTGGTGATGAGGTTGAAAAAATTCGACTTGATCGGCAAGTTGTGCAAAAATTATCGCAACAGTTACAACAAGAGCTTGAAGAACAAGAAAAAATTCTCAAAACTTTGATGGAAACCACTGCGTCAGAGTCCGCTTCTGATACGACCCCCAAAGTTTCTGATACCCCCCCAAAAACAGATACTTCGCCTGCCCCCACTCCAGCGACCGATGTCACTACTCCTGTTCAAGTATCGCAACCATCTGATATTCATAAAAATTCTAAAAATACTCCTCCCGCCAATGCTGCGAATCCGACAAAAGTGACGGAAAAAACTTCGGCTCAATCAAGAAAACAGGAGGCGGTTTCACTCACCAATCATGATAAAACATTTGCTGAATCTGGTTATGTGCCACCTACCGCGCCTGTCGAAAATGTCGCGACCCAGAAACCGACGGAACCCGTTGATGAAGCTGAACAAAAAGCCAAGAAAGCTGCAGCGCAACAAACGAATAAATTATTGGAATTGAACAGCAAAATTGCGCTATTAAAACAAGCGATTGGCTTACTCAAACAATATTTAGAAGTTGTGAATCAACGTTATGAGTTGAATAATCAATACCTTACCGCAGTAATTCAATGGAATGATGCTTTGCATGTCATTCATCAATCCTATTTGCTGCGCGCCAAGGAGAATATTATCAATGAATCGCGTGCGACTCTCAAACGGAATCAGGATGCGTTGCGATTTGATCAAGAAGATTTACCTAATAAAGTGAATCGGTTAGAAACGTCAAAAATCGCTATCGAAGTGCTTGAAGATATGCTTGATAAGGCGGCGTTGGATAAGGAAACTTCGGCAATTGAAGCGGATAATTTCAAGTTGGAAAATCAGAGCATGGAAGCCAATTTGAAAAAGCAACAACTGCACATTGAAAAACAATTGCAAGAGCTTGAAAAATTACGCAAAACGCCACTTGCTGAACCGGTAGAAATCGAAGTTCAGAAAGTGATGATTGTTGAGTTAGAAAATCGCATTGCCCTGCTCAATCGTAATGTCAAATTAATGCAGCAAGAAATTGAGTTGGTAAAGCAACGTATTGAATTTAGAAAAAAACAAGCCCAGTTAGCTACTGCATGGCATGATAAATTACAAGTGGTTTATCATCTGCGACAACAGCAGTTTTTAGAAGAAAAAGTTCAAAAAGAGCAGCAAGAACATTTGAGTCGCGCGCTGGAATTGCGTAAACAATTGGAAAATTTGTCAGAAACTTCTTCTTCCGTACAGCGGTACTTGCTCAAAACGCAGATTCAAGAGGCAAATGAACGGGCTCAGCAAGTGGTGCGTGAATTACAAATTCGGTACATTGAGGAACAAATTAACGATGGTTACAAGGTGGTTGAACAAAAAACCGCAGATGTGTATCAAAAGCTGGATAATTTGCAATCACTTGTCAGTTTAGTGGATAAATTGGCGTTAGAAACTAAGCAGATACAAGAAATTTTGCAAAATAAAATTCAAGTGTTTACCCAACAAAGTACCGTGGTCAAAAAACGTGGTGAATCATTGACGAATGAATGGACGGAATCAAACCAACAAACTCAGCAACTGCTTGAAAAAATTGTCAATTCGCTGCAACAAGAAGCAAACAGTTTGCCATCCTTACTGGGTAAGGGAAAGGATTTACTCGCACTGCTGGAAGTTGCCTATAAGGATACTTTGCAACAAGCCTTATTTCGGTTACGCAAACTACCGACAGATATCGCAGGCTGGATGGCGTTATTTAAGGAAGAAATTGCTGTGGTTCCTCATCTATTTTTGCAGCAATCCATTTTGAGTTGGCAGGGTATTGTGCAGGCAGTACAACAAACAACATCAAAAAACTGGTTGATTATTTTGGCGGTCACTTTTGGATGGTTGATTGGATTGAGTCAATTGATTCGTTGGGCAAAAACACATGTTTTAGATGAGCATTCACCGAGTTTTATCGGGCAGAGTTTCTTTTTGGGATTGCGGTTATTGCAACACAACGTGTTCACTGTCATGCTTATCGGTATCCTACTGATTTTAATTTGGTTTACCAATCCAACAGCGGCAAGTACGGTGTTTATTTTAACCCTGCTCTTGGGATGGCTGAGTATTCAACTGTTGTTTAGCCTGATTCAAATGCTCCTGCACAATGAGGACATGAAAAAACTGATGACGGCTGCGATGCGGTGGCAATTGCAAGGTATCTTGCTGATCATTGGTATTTTGAGCATTATCACGGTGTTAGTGCATATCGAACAAGATGGCTATATTTTGAAAGTCTCACTGACTGCGCGAGATGTGATCGATACGTTGTTTATGGTATTGTTATCATTACTGATTTTCCCCCTGCTTCGCATTCGGCGCGTCCTCCTCAATGTGTGGAAAAACGACATCGGTGGTTATAACTCGTTGATGTTAAATTTAGTCACCCTATTGATTCCATTGATTATTTTAGCCACTTCGATATTAGGTTTGATTGGATACATCAGTTTAGGTTGGAGTTTCGCAAAACATTTGAGTTTATTCCTGATGGTGTCAGTCACCACATTTATTCTCGAAGGCTTAGTCACGGACATCATCAAAATATGGCAACAAGCCATTTCCAAGGACAGCACCTACAGTTTATTGTGGGCAGAAAGTATCATTCCATTGATTCATAAGCTATTGAGTTTAGCGACATTAGCCTTGGGCGTGGTTATCTTTTTATGGGTGACGGGCTGGTATTCTGACGTTGCAATGCGTAAAACCATTGTTTCTATTTTTAATTATTCGCTATTTACGATGGGCGATAATTCGATTACCATCAGTGATATTCTGTTGGCGGGATTCACCTTGTGGATTGTATTTTGGTTGGGAGGATGGTCACGACAAGTCACCTATCAGTTTGTTTATCAAGCGATTGTTGATTTGGGAGTGCGGCAGAGTCTCTCGACTTTTACACAATACACAGTGATATTCATTGGTATTTTAATCGCCATGAGCATTATTGGAATCAACCTCACCACGCTGACTGTTTTCGCTGGGGCTATCGGGGTTGGTATCGGGTTTGGGTTGCGTGATTTGATCAATAACTTTATCAGTGGTATTTTGCTGTTGGTTGAACGTCCGTTGCGCAATGGCGATTTTATTGAAGTTGGGACGAATCAGGGGCGAGTGAAGCAAATTGGCATTCGTTCCCTGACGATGCGCGCGATTGACGGTCGGGATGTGATTGTGCCGAATTCTGAAGTTATTTCACACACTTTCGTCAACTGGACGCTCAGTGATAAATTACGACGCACCACGATTTCGGTCAATCTCAGCTATCATGAAAATCCGCATTTGGTTAAGGAAGTCTTGCTAAAACTGACGGAAGCCTGCCCGGAAATTCTGAAAACTCCGGCACCGAGCGTTTTATTGAGTGAATTTACAGACTATTCGATGAAGATCAGTCTCAACTATTTCATCGACATGTCCCAAGCCATTGCCCCAATTGTCAAATCGAAAGTTTTGTTTTTAATTTGGGAACGGTTCAAAGAGGCGGGAATTCAGATTCCTTATCCACAACAGGATGTGCATTTAAAAACAGACTCGCTTGAACATCCCTTGCTCAGTAACAATGCGCCGCAGCCGTAATTATATTTTAAATCAATTGGTTGGATAGCTTCATTTTAGTTTATTTGTAAAACCATGAAGTTGTTGTCAATCAATTGATTTTTGAAAAAATATCAAACCTGATGCGTCGCGGTTGAAATTCAAACTAAAATTTAATTCAAGGAAATTCAAATGTCTCATTCACTCGGCGAACCCTTGACCGATGAAGCGGTAATCGCCTATCTGAAACGTTATCCACAATTTTTCGTGCAACATGAAGCGGTTTTGACCATGCTGGAAATTCCTCATACGCGCGGCAATGCGGTTTCCTTGGTGGAACGTCAATTAGTGGTGTTACGGGACGAGAATCAGCAATTGCAACGCAAATTGGAAAATTTAATCGCCATTGCCAAACAAAATGAACAACTTAATCAACGAATGCAAACCATTATCCTTAATTTAACCCACGTTCACAGTGCTGACGAATTTTTTAATTCTCTTTATGATAATTTCATGCGAGAATTTAACACGGATGCTATCACTTTACGTTTGTTTGAATTACCGCCCGCGGCATTGGCAGGTCGTGCCGAATTTGTCGAATATGATGCCGATGTATTTCATTTATTTGAACAATTTTTGAGTAATCACGAATCTTTTTGTGGTAAGCTGTTGCCCGAACAACACGCGTTTTTATTTCCCGATGTAACTATTGGTTCGGCGGTACTGATTCCGATTGGATTACCTAATCCTCGCGGGTTATTGGCGATGGGCAGTCATGATGAGGCGCGTTTTCATGCGGATATGGCGACTGATATGTTGAAATATATGGGGGATTTGGTCAGCGGTTTATTGAATATTTGGTTGCGTGGTTTAAAAAATTAAGATATGGCTGAAGCACTGTAAAAAGATAATCCAAACTTGTTGTTGAAACGGAAGCGCAGTCAGGTTCAACCGTGTTCAGCAGAAATGTAACAGTTATTGCAAATTGAAGAGCACTCTACTTTTATGAATATTTTGGTCAGTAATGACGACGGTTATCAAGCCACAGGAATTATTTGTTTAGTTAAAAAGTTACGTGAATTAGGACATGAGGTGACAGTCGTCGCGCCCGACCGCAATCGTAGCGGGGCAAGCAATTCATTGACATTGGATCGCCCTATTCGCGCCCGGATCGCTGACAATGGATTTATTTATGTTGATGGTACGCCAACGGATTGCGTTCATTTGGCTATCACTGGATTGCTTGAAAAACAACCCGATATCGTAATTGCGGGCATCAATGCTGGGCAAAATTTGGGAGATGACGCACTTTATTCTGGCACTGTGGCGGCGGCAATGGAAGGACGGTTTTTAGGCTCTCCCGCAATTGCCATATCATTAGCCGGGCGGGTATTTCAACATTTTGCGACTGCGGCTTGGGTTGTTGAACAGGTTTTGGCGCGGATGCAATTAAAAACGCTGACATTACCGATGAATACCATTTTAAGCATCAACGTTCCCGATGTGCCGCAAGAAGAATTAAAAGGAATGGTCATCACGCATCTGGGTAATCGACATATTTCTGAACCTGCGATTAAAAGCCAAGACCCACGAGGTTTGCCCATTTATTGGGTTGGTGCGGCGGGCGGACCTCAAAATGCAACGCCGGGCAGCGATTTTCACGCAGTCACTCACGGTTGGGTGTCAATTACGCCATTACATGTAGATTTGACCAATTATGCCGCGGTGGAAATCATGAAAACGTGGATATTAGATTAAAAACTCATTTCTCGCTTAAGAAGGGAATTTTAGTGAAATGAAATTTATTTGGGATAAAAATAAAGCGAACATTCTCTAGATTTTTTAAATAAAACAAATAGTTCCTCGTTCCAATTGTTTTATTTGATAAAAATCTATCGCATCGTCTTGTGTCACAATTTCTTAAGTCAATGGCTTTGACGCAGCGTATTGGAACAAGTCTGGAATTTAAATTTGAACTGCGTAACTCCTAAAGAAATAAAAGGATTAATATATTTTGATTTCATAGTGTTGTACTCATCATTGATTTTTAAACAGTTTAGCATAAAAAGACCTGACAG
>DYNO01000230.1 GCA_020721025.1 Thiomargarita sp.
CAACGAATCGTTAAAATCGTCATCAATACAATAAACGTGTCATCTGGTGACGATAGCGAGAGACCAATTCACCCTGATTATTCAACAAGTTAAACACTGCCAATAATCCTTTTCGTCCCGCATCATCATTAAATTTACGATCTCGCCGCAGCAATTCCAAAAAATTTTCCAACGCCGCAGGATAATCTTCCGCCAACACTTGCAATGCAGCCAATTGATGGCGGGCTTGATGGTCATTGGGATCGGCGCGCAAACGGTCTTCGAGAACCGCGTGCGACGGAGCTTGTTGAGTAATGCGAGCAAATGTCAGTAAATGATAGAGTAATTGCCCCCGTGGTTCGGTTTGAATATTGACAGGCAATGCTTTTAAAATAACTTCTGCTTCTTCAACCTGTTGCGATTCTAACAACCACCGGGCAAGGTCTAAATGAATGTCATCATAGCTGGGTTCAAGCGCGCACGCCTGCCGCAAAATCTCAATCGCTTGAGCCTCATTTCCCGCAAAACGATGGGCTTCGGCTTGCAGACGTAATTTATCCGCCGGTCTATCTCGATGTTTATCAATCAAATTTCGCAACACCGTTTCAGATTGTACGCCTGCGACCTCTTCCACCACGCGCCCGCGCCGAAATAATTTCAACGTGGGAATGCTGCGAATGCTGTATTGGGTTGCAAGTTGTTGTTGTTCATCGGTATTCACCTTGGCTAGGATGAATTGTCCTTGATAAGATTCTGCCAGTTTGATTAATGTCGGCATGAGGGCTTTACAAGGACTGCACCATTCCGCCCAAAAATCAACTAAAACAGGAACTTGACTTGATTTTTCAATAACTTCTTGTGTAAAATTCGTTGCAGTGACAACAACGACATAAGGGGAGCTCATCATGATGATTTAATTATAAGGTTGAAAATAACGGTTGAAACGAAACAATGGGCGCGCCGGTTGATCTAGGCAACTTATTCATCTTCTTTCTGTTTTTCCAATTTCTTGCGAATGCGCTGACGTTTGAGGGGGGACAAGTAATCGACGAATAATTTACCTTGCAAATGATCCATTTCGTGTTGAATACACACCGCCAATAATTCTGTCGCGGTAAATATCGTTTCCTGCCCTTCTTGATTCAACGCTTGCACCGTGATAATTTCCGCCCGTTTCACCGGCTCAAAAATTCCCGGCACCGACAAACAACCCTCCTCACCACATTGTTCCCCTTCTTGAGTAAGCAATTGTGGATTAATCAAACACAGCGGAGTATCCTTTTCAGGCGAAATATCAATGACAATAATTTGTTGATGAATATTAACCTGAGTCGCTGCCAGACCAATTCCAGGCGCGGCATACATGGTTTCAAGCATGTCGTCGATGATATTTCGGATTAAACCATCCACTTGTTCAACAGGTTGTGCTTGAGTACGCAGGCGTGGGTCAGGAAAATGTAAGATTTCTAGCAAAGCCATGAATGTGTTCCACCTAAACAGATTATGGTAATTCAAAGATAATTTTTTAATTGATATCAGCGATGATTAATGTCTAATTTGCGGTAGCAACTCAACCTCGTTTACGGTTTCGATACCTCAATTATAGCTTTTCCTTCCGTCCTTTCATAGCTCTTCCTATGTGTTTATCTTCAGTTAAAAAATAACGTTGACTGATTGACGCAGGATCGCATATAATGAGCATTCGTATTTCGCGCCCGTAGCTCAGCCCGGATAGAGCGTTGGCCTCCGGAGCCAAAGGTCACAGGTTCAAATCCTGTCGGGCGCGCCATCTATCGCAAGTTTCTATGAATATCTTCGCCAAAAAACCCTATCTACTCGCCTTAGTCCTCTCTGCAATTTTGTTCATCTGGTTATTATCAGGTCAATCGAATGCAAGCAAAACTCCCACCCCTCCGCCCGTCGTCGCAACGCAACTCATGCAAGTCCGAGTGCAAGAATTCATCGCACAACCGTTACAGCGGGAAATCGTGATCACCGGTCGAACTGCGCCTTATCGCATCGCAACCGTGCGGGCAGAAATTGACGGTCGGGTGACTGAAATTTTGGCAGAACGCGGGGCACGAGTGCAGAAAAATCAAGTCGTTGTGCGGTTGGCAGTCGATGATCGAGAAACTCGGTTAAAAGAAGCCCAAGCCCTTTTATCGCAACGAGAAACGGATTATAAAGCCAAGCGAGATTTGGCAAAAAAAGGATTTCAAGCCGAAACGCAAATCGCAGAAGCCTTCGCCCTGTTGGAAAGTGCCAAAAATTGGGTGATGCAAGCCCAGTTAGCTAGGGATAACGTCTTGATTAAAATTCCATTTGATGGCGTTTTGGTGCAGCGTCCTGTGGAAATTGGGGATTATGTGCGCGTGGGTGATGGGGTGGCGGAAATCATGGACGAGGCGAAATTTTTAGTGATCGGTGATTTGAATGAGCTTGAACGGGCAACGGTTCGCGTGGGCAGTCGGGCGGAAGTGCGCTTGCTCACGGGGGATTCGGTGACGGGCAAAATTTCGTTGCTGGCGACTCAAGCAGATGCCGCCACCCGAACTTTTCGGATTGAAGTTGAAATTCCTAACAATGACAAAACCTTCGCCGCGGGACAAACTTGCGAGATTATCATTCCGATGGAAACCATTGCCGCGCATCAAATTTCAGCCGCCTTGTTATCCCTCAATGACGCAGGTGTTGTAGGTGTAAAAGCAGTGAATTTGGACAATAAAGTCGAATTTTATCCCGCCGAATTGATTCGTTCCGAAGGGAGCGGCGTGTGGCTGAAAAATTTACCGACCAAATTGCGTTTGATTACCGTGGGTCAGGGGTTTGTGCGTCCCGGCGACGTGGTACATCCTACGGTTGAGGTTCAGAAAAAATAGCCTCTGTCCGAATTTTACGCACTGCTGCAATCCGTCGCAATCGCATTTCTTCCGCAATTTCCGCCCCTTGCAATCCCATTGTCAACACTTCATCAATTTTGACTTGTTGGGCAGCAGTAAAAAATTGTCGAAATTCATCAACTTGTGGATAGGGAGCTTGTTCAAATCCCAACCGTCCGCGCGCATCTGCTTCACATGCCAATAAAAATTGTGCAAACCGTTGTGGACGACGAAACGCATCCATTGCTTGCAGAGCTTTCACCACCGTGCGCGGACGTAACTCTTTGATATGATGACAGTATCCATGATAACGCGCCACCACCAATGCCAAATCACGATGTTGTGTGGGAATGCGATATCGCTGGCACAATTGTTTAATTAAATCAACGCTGCGTTCTTCATGTCCATAATGATGCGGCAAAATTTCAACGGGCGTGGTTGCCTTGCCCAAATCATGCACCAAGGCGGCAAATATCACGGCGGTATCGGTTGTCAAACGGCGGGCTTGTTGCAGCACCATGAGGGTGTGAATTCCCGTGTCAATCTCAGGATGATACGCTGCGGTTTGTGGCACACCAAATAAATGATCAATTTCTGGAAAAATCCGTGCCAACGCGCCACAGTTGCGTAAAACTTCAATAAAACGATGGGGTTGCGGTTCGCTCAAGGCTTTGACCATTTCTTGCCAAACTCGCTCAGGAATTAACGCATCGACTTCGCCGTGATGCACCATTTCTTGCATTAATTGTTGCGTTTCTTCCGCAATTTCAAAATCATAACGCGCTGCAAATCGTGCCACCCGCAAAATCCGCACCGGGTCTTCTACAAACGCGGGAGAAACATGTCGCAAAATCTTCGCTGTCAAATCGGCTTGCCCATGAAACGGGTCGATCACGTTGCCGGCAGTGTCCATTGCCATCGCATTAATGGTGAGATCACGACGACGCAAATCTTCCTCCAAGGTCACTTCTGGGGCAGCATGAACCGTGAACCCTTTGTAACCACTCGAAATTTTGCGTTCGGTGCGAGCTAGGGCATATTCATCATGAGTTGCGGGATGCAGAAAAACGGGAAAATCTTTGCCGACGGGTATAAATCCTTGTGTAATCAATGCGTCTGGCGTTGTTCCCACCACTACCCAATCGTTGTCCTTGCTGGATAATCCCAGTAATTTGTCACGTACTGCCCCGCCCACTTGATAAATCTGCATTGCATTTTCCTATAAAAATAATCATCTATCACGTTGTCATCGTTGCGACAGGTCGTCCATTTCAGTATTTTTTCCAATGTTATCGCCTGCCATTTTTTTGTTTCATTTTACATCGTGGTCAGCCGCGATGGCGTATTTTTTCTCATCGCAACTCACTATTTAAGCAAGATAAAAATTTTCGTTTGTAATTCAATATATTAATAATTATTTGATTTTGTTGAATACGTGGCGTTTTGCTCGATTAACCCTGATTTATTTTTTTATTCGATAATTCAATTGGTTATCACTTTTTTCATCATTTTGTGCCACGGGGGCTTGATTCTTCAATCATTTTCGGCTATATTACGTCCTGAAACTGACCGTTCCAGCCACGTTGCTGATGCACTTTTAACCCTGCCACGAAATAGCTGCTTAAGCTCTTGATTTACAACAG
>DYNO01000231.1 GCA_020721025.1 Thiomargarita sp.
ATTTTTAAACTTTACTTTTTTACTGAGTTTGAAGATGTCAAATCGGTTCTATATTTGGCTTCAATTGTTTGCTGCACCACCAGTAATAACAATATTTCAGCTTTTTCCAATGGCGTTTTAAGACGGGCTTCCAGCAATTCAATCAAGCGTTGCGTTTGTTCAAAATGACTGTTGAGAAACTCAGCTTCAGCACAAGCCTGATAACCTTCCACCATCAAATCATACTGTTCTTCCCACGCCATCGTTTCCAAACATTGCATAACAATTTGTAAATATTGCAAAGCGACACTGTATGCCGCAGATTGACGCGCTTTTTTACCCGCCAACAGGTTTAACTTCGCCAAAGTGACGCATTCTTCCGTGCCCCGCATCGTTTCTGCACCAAAATTAAGATGATGCACAATGTCAAAAATGTATTTATCCAATTCGGTCACAGGGGTATGCTCTAATAACAATCGTCCGATTTTGACATGCAATGCCACCTTGTCAGCATCAGGAATCAGGGCATACGCGGCTTGCTGAATTCGGTCGTGGGCAAAGCGATACCGGGCTTGTTGCAATCTCTGTTCACCAGTCGCATCGGGGAGCAATAATTCCTCTTGTAACGCGGGTTGCAATTGATGTAGGATTTCTCGTTCGGAGGTATTGTTGAGCAAGGTCAGCAGTAACAAATTAAATTCATTGGCAATACACGCGGCAAATTGTAAAGTTTCTTGAGTCTCCGGCGGAAGTTGTTGTAATTTAGCCAACATCAAATCAACCACATTATCCGTCATATTCAGCGAAATCAGTTGAGTTATATCCCAATGCCATTGTTGCGTTGCCGGGTCAAAGCTCAGTAATTGCTGTTGATAAAGCATCTTAAGAAACCGATTGACAAAGAACGGATTGCCGCGAGTTTTCTGCATGATTAAGACTGCCAACGCATGAAGTCGCGCCGCTTGGTCGGAATGACTGTGCAGCGTATCGGTTAATAATTGTGTGATATCCGTCAATTGTAACGGTGTCAAGTTCAATTGTTTAATCACCATCGTTTGAGACAGCCGATCTAACATTTGTCGCAACGGATGCACCGCGTCCACTTCATTATCTCGATACGCACCGATGATCAATAACTGCGTTGTTTGTCGATCTGTCACCAATAATTCCAACAATTTCAACGTCGCCAAATCTGCCCATTGCAAATCATCCAAAAAAATCACCAAGGGATGTTCCACTTGACAAAAGACTCGCACAAACTTTTGAAACAATAGGTTAAAACGACTTTGGGATTCACTCGGCGACAATGGCAACACCTCTGGCTGCGTCCCTAACAACACTTCCAATTCTGGAATCACTTGGCTGATCACTTTTCCATTATGTTCCAATACCGCCAAAAGTTGCTGTTGCCACTGTTCCATTTGCAGGGTCGATTCGGTCAACAATTGTTGCATCAGATGACGAAAGGCTTGAATTAAGGCGAAATAAGGCACATTGCGTTGATATTGATCAAACTTTCCCATGCTGAAATAACCCCGTTTCGCGGTGATGGGTTTATAAATTTCCTGTACCAACGCGGTTTTACCAATGCCAGAATATCCCGCAACTAACAATAACTCGCTGCCGCCCTGACACACCCGCTCAAATGTCGCCAATAATTCATGCAATTCCGACTCTCTGCCGTATAAATGCTGCGGTAAATGAAAAAAATTCGGCACGTCTTGCTGTCCGAGATTCAACACCACATGCTGCATATCCCCGGTTTCTTCAGAATATTTCAAAATAGCCAGCAAATCTGCCCTCACACTACACGCGCTTTGATAACGTTCTTCCGCGGTTTTGGCAAGCAGATGCAAGATAACATTGGAAATAACGGGAGGAATATGCGACTTAATTTGGCGAGGGGGCGTGGGGAGTTTGGCTAAATGACAGTGTACCAATTCCATCGCATCGGTAGTTTCAAAGGGAAGTCGTCCCGTAAACATCTCATACAGGGTCACACCTAATGAATATAAATCAGTACGATAGTCTAACGAGCGATTCATCCGTCCGGTTTGTTCAGGCGACAGATAGGGCAATGTTCCTTCCAATTGATTGGGACTTTTCAGCACCAAGGTTTCACGCGGCAGCAAGGTCGCAATCCCAAAATCTATCACCTTTACTTGTCCAGTGTTGGGATTCCAAATAATATTGCTTGGATTAATATCTTTATGAATCAGATGGGCGGCATGAATGTCCGCTAAAATTTCAGTCACCTGAATGAATAATTCTAACAATTTCGCCACTGTAAAGTCATATTTTCCCAGCATCGCTTTTAATGATTCCCCACCAATATCCTCAAGAACCAAGAACAAGGTGTGGTGATATCTTTGTAAATCATAAACTTTAATCACACCCTTCAAATCAAGTTTGCTGAGAATGTCGAATTCATGTTGATAGCGCGCTAACATGCTGGGAGAAGGGTAATCTTCTTTTAAGTATTTGATAATCACTGATAAATTGTCAGACAGTCGCGTGGCGCGAAACACTTGGGAATCATTGCTTTCATAAATCAGTTGCGTAATTTGATAATGAGGAAAGGTAAACATGACAATTTCCTTTTATAATGGGGAGACTCGGCGAAAAAGGATTTTTTTGATAGGTATCATTGAGAGTTATTCTACTACGTGCTGATTTACTTTGGGATGACAGCTTTAAAAAGGAGTCAAACCATTCAGTACGAATTTGCGTCATTATCTCAGGATAAATCTTTGAAATTGTGCCATTAGACATTTCAGATGATAATCGTTATGCAATAAAATTGTTGTATGCTGGGCATCTCCCAGTTTATAGTTAAAATAATCAATCGGTTGTACCAATATTTTGAGCAATGACATCCTAATTTTGAGCAGATTTTACTGAGTTTCAACAATATCAAATCGATTCCCATCAAACGTGATGACAACATTGACAGAAGTTTACGCACAATAACCCGTAAATCGTGTAAAATGATGTCATCGTCAACCCAAAACCCATTGTTGAGCGCATGATATGAAATTTCGCGTTTTTATTTTACTGCTTTCTTTTCTCACCGTCAGTTGCACGCCACCGCCAGCAAAAGATGTTTATAAACAACAGTTTTATGTATTCGGCACAGTCGTCGGGCTCAGTCTTTGGGGCGTACCGCAACCGCAAGCGGATGAAATTGCAAATCAAATTGCGACCGAATTACAATCTATGCACAATCGGTGGCACGCATGGCATCCCAGCCCCGTTGTCGATTTAAATCAAGCGATTACCCAAGGTAAACCGACCACTGTCACCGATACATCGCTCATCGAATTACTCAAATTGAGTCAGCAGTTTTATAAACAATCCGATGGTTTATTCAATCCCACGATTGGGCACCTGATTGAATTATGGGGCTTTCATCAAGACGAATTGCCGGTGGGCACGCCGCCATCTGCGGAACAAATCAAGCAACTTGTTGAACTTAAACCATCAATGGATGATATTATCATAGAAAATAATGTCGTATCCAGTAAAAATCCCGCGGTGCGTTTCGATTTTGGTGGCGTGGCAAAAGGTTATGCGGTCGATTTAGCCATAGAAAAACTCAAACAGTTGGGTGTGAATCATGCCATTATCAATGCCGGTGGCAATCTCAAAGCGATGGGACGCAGGGGCAAAGAAGCGTGGCAGATTGGCATTCGTCAACCTCGTGGGGAAGGGGTATTGGCAGCGATTCAAATTGAAGGAGAAGAAAGTGTCATGACTTCAGGTAATTACGAACGATATCGTGAATACGAAGGATTGCATTATTCCCACATTCTCGACCCGCGCACTGGCAATTCGGCGCAACAACTCATTTCGGTGACGGTCATTCATCAAAATGGAGCGTTGGCGGATGCCGCTTCGACCGCGTTGACGATAGCCGGATTGGAAGGGTGGCATAAAATTGCGCTGCAAATGGGGATAAAACAGGTGATGCTAGTTGATAGTGAGGGCACGGTTTATTTGAGTCCAGCGATGGCGGAACGGGTGGAATTTCAACCACGTAAAGAGCCAAAAATCAAATTAACTCTGCCCTTGTAGAATTGATGCAGATATGGACGCGATAGGAAATCTATCTTATGGAAAATCAACAGATTGTGATAGCAAGTTTGGTAGGTGTAGCCATCGTTGTGATTTTGTTAATCTTCTTTCTACGTCGCCCACGCAAGAAAAATCCATCGTTACCGGCTGATCAAGATTTATTTGCAGAGCGTTATTTTGAAGACGACACGGTAGCAGGGCAAGCCAGTGAAAAGTTTGACAAAGTTGATAAGAAAAATAAAACAGCAACTCGAAATTATAGTAAGCCCGCGCCTACCAAGATGACGAGAACGGTTGAAGAACCACAACTTATTATCGTGTTGCGTGTCATTGCCAACAGTCAACAAAAGTTTGCCGGCGCGGATATTTTTGCTGTTTTGGAAGATTTGGGGCTGAATTACGGCGAGATGCGAATTTTTCATCATTATGG
>DYNO01000232.1 GCA_020721025.1 Thiomargarita sp.
CCGGCGGGAATTACCGGTTGTACGAATAGCAGTGGTACATGTACAGCGAACTTCGATAAGAATTCAATAGTCACTCTAACAGCCACTCCAAGTGAAACTTCCACTACAAGTTGGACAGAGAATTGTACAGTTGATTCAACCGATTCCAATAAAGCAACGGTTGCTATGGGTACGGCAAATAAAAATTGTACTGCTACTTTTAGTGCAGCAACAAACTACACTTTGACCACAGCAACATCAGGCAGTGGTTCAGGAACAATTGGACTGAGTCCGTCTGCTGGAGCTGGAGGAAGTTATGCCAGTGGTATATCTGTCACACTGACAGCCTTAGCCAATTCTGGTTCAACCTTAGCGAGTTGGAGTGGTGATTGTAGTGGGATATCGATTTCTACAACTGTCACTATGACAAGTAATAAAAGTTGTACAGCGACTTTTAACACAATAGTCGTCACCCCACCACCCCCACCACCACCCCCACCACCCCCACCACCCCCAGCAATGTTCGGTTTAGGGCTGAAAAAAGACGGAACAGGAAGTGGCAAAGTTTCCAGTGACACCGGTATGGAATGCGGCAGTTATTGCACTGACTCATTTGAATCAAGCAAAACCGTCAATCTTTCTGCCATCCCTGACTTGGGTTCTGTGTTTGCCAAATTCACATGCAGCTCTGGTGAAACCAACACCCAACCCTCGCTCAGTGTGCGTATGAACGCGGTCAAAATTTGTACTGCGACATTTAATCAAGTGCCTAAATATAAACTCAGCATCACCACCACCGGCAAAGCAACGGGAACTGTCACCACGCAACCGAGTGCAGTCGCTTCTTGTGGCACCGGATGTTTTGAATTTTACGAAGGTACGCAAGTTACATTAATTCCACAACCCGCCGCCGGTGCCGCTTTCACGACGTGGAGTAGCAATTGTAGCGATGGCAAAGTGACCATTAACAGTGCGGGTAACAGTTGCACCGCGACCTTTATGCCATTGTACACCCTCACCGTTGCCACCACCGGTACCGGACAAGGCATCGTCACCAGTTCGCCCACCGGCATTGAATGTGGTACCGGAAAAACAGCATGTTCAAAGATTTACGGGGAAGGCGTTTCAGTCACCTTGACTCCCACACCTGCGACCGGATTTGCATTTGCCGGCTGGAATCCCGAATGTGCAGACGGTAAAGTGACATTCACCAGTAATAAAACATGCACGGCCAGCTTTATGCCCGTTTATACCTTGAGCGTTGCAGTTGCCGGCGCGCCCAGTGGCAAAATTACCAGTGATCCCGCTGGAATCGATTGCGGCACCGTTTGCTCAACCACTGTCGCTGCCGGTAATAAAATCGCCTTAATTCCCACTGCCAGCCAATTGGGAGTCACCTTCACGGGGTGGAGTGGCGATTGTGTCAGTAGCAACTTGGTGACAATGGACAAAAATAAGCAATGTACTGCCAATTTTGCTGCCACCGGAACCTCGCAATTTTCAAGCAAAACGTATCAAATCAAAGAAGATGCCAAGCAAGCCGTGATCACTGTGAAACGTGTGGCAGGGGCGACGGGGATTTTGACCACCCATTACACCACCGCCGATGGCACGGCGAAAATTGATGGTGATTACACTGCAATTAATGGAGTATTAGAATGGAAGGACGGCGATACCAGTGATAAAACTTTTATCATTCCCGTGAATTTCGACAACGATATCGAAGGCAATGAAACCCTGAATGTGCGTTTATCCAATAACAGCAGTGGTTTACGGGACGAAGCGGTGTTGACCATTGTCGATGTCGTGGTGCCGAACGCGTTGCAATTTTTCCATCCGGTGGAGCGAGTCAATGAAGCAGAGGGCAAGATTAAATTAACCGTGGTTCGTGCTGCCAACAGTGCCGGCAAGGTCAGTGTCAATTATGCGACGCAGGATAAAACTGCGGTGGCGGGACAAGATTACACGCCAATTCAAGGCACATTGGTTTGGGAAAATGGCGATATGTCTCAGAAATTCGTCGAAATTCCCATTTTATCCAATCCCAACAAAACGACCGATACGCAATTTAACATTCGGTTATCCAATCCACAACCCGCGAATATTGCTGTGTTGGGACCCAATACCAACATGACGATCAACATTATCAATACGCCTACGGGAATTGAAACGAATCCCAGCGGTAGCATTCAATTCAGCACCGATCATTACTCCGTGATGGAAAACAAGGGCAACGTGGAAATTTTACTGAAACGTTTGGGTAGCAAGGTTGGTAAAATCTCGGCGATGTTTGAAACTCAAGATGCAAGCGCAGTTCAAGGCGTTGATTACATTGCGAAACAGCAGACGGTTGAATGGGAAGATGGTGACGGGAGCGATAAGAGCCTGATTATCACCATTCCTTATGATCCATTGCCAGAATCCAGCAAGATCGTGAATTTAGTCCTGTCGAATCCAAGTGCGGGGGCGAATTTGGGCGCGATCGACAAAGCCACGTTATTGATTGAAGATTATGGCAATCCTGTCACCACACCGCCCGACGAGACCGAACATCAACGCGGCTTAATTCAATTCAATTCAAATAGTTATCAAGTGGAAGAAGGCGGTACGGCGATCTTAAAAGTCAGTCGAGTCAATGGCAGCAAAGACCCGATGACAGTGAAATTCATGACCGAGAATGGCAGTGCGAAAACGGGTGAAGATTACGTCGGTCAGTTGGGTGAATTGCAGTGGTTGGATGGCGAAACAGGCGAAAAAACTATTTCACTCAGCATTTTAGACAACATGTTGCGTGATGGCAGTCGTCATTTTACTGTGAGTTTAATGCCCATTGGGACGGCGACCGTCAGTAATGATGTTGCCACTGTGACCATTCAAGACAATGACAACACCACCGTGCAATTGACCAATACTGCATTCAGTGCCAATGAAAATGCGGGTGAAGCGGTGGTCAGCGTGTCGCGCCAAAACGGCAGTCGGGGCAATGTTTCCGTGTATTATCAATTGCAAGAAGAGACCGCACGCGCCGGCAAAGATTTCGCCCTCACTTCGGGTCGATTAATGTGGTTGGATGGCGATACGACAGACAAAATGGCAAGTATCAAACTGTATGATAACGATACATTTGATGGAAATCGTACTTTCAAATTCAATCTGCACAACGCTGAAAATACCAGTGTGGGCGCGCCCAGTACCGCTATCGTGACGATTGTAGAAAACGATTCCACCGTGCAGGCTGAATGCAAACCGCAACTTGACAGCATTGATTGTGGTTTTGACAACACCAACAAGGAGTTAGGCAATATCAAGCTGGGAGTGGGCGGTACGATACAAGGTGGCACGATCAACGGGAAAGTGGAAAATCTCGGCACTGTGCAAGGTGTAACGTTACAGCCGGGCGCGCAAATTGTCGGCGGTGTGGTGCGTGGTACGATTATTGGCATTGCCAGTGCGACTCGTCCGGCGCGCTTGATTGCCGTAAAAGCGACCGGGGCGATCTTGCAACACGTTGTTATTGATGCCCAATCGACGCTTGATGACGATGTGACTTTGGGAGAAGGCGTGTTATTTGAATCCAATGCCACCATTCCCGCGGTCAATTTAGCGCAAAGTTTGGGCATGATGACTCCGCTCTTTCCAACCCATTCGCCCTTCTTCGCGGTGAATTTGATGCGTGACGTGTTGTTTAACAGCATTGCTGGAGGCATTGTTACCGCGATCAACGATTTGCCAGAACTGAGAAACTGGGGCTTGAAATTGCAACAAAATCCGGTCAGCGGTTACTTGGAATCTACCCTAGAAACAAGCTATTATGCAGTGATGCCGGTCGAAGTGCGTCACGTATTAAAGCAATTGCTCAAGGGTGAAGTGCGAGCCGGAATCAGTGTCACCTCAGATGGCAGTGTGACTTTTATCACGCATACGGGTCGCTGGGTGCGTGCTATTCCCGTGTTGCATGATGGGGTTGCGTTCTTGACGGGTTTGCAAAGTTTTGGACTTCCTCATTTTACCGTGTTACCGAATGGAAACTTGCGCGTACCCATTGCCACCACAGGAATGTATTATAGCGGTCGTCCCGGCTTGGTTGCCACGCGCAATCAGTTACGCAGCAATGTCGCATTAGACGTGATGCAGATGCCGGTTTCGATCAATTATGGCGATTCATGGCAACAACCGATTTACCCGACTGCGGCACAATCTGATGCAATTTATACCTTGTCTCAAACAGCGGTATTAGAACAAAATGGACAGTTGATTTTGAAGCTGGGCACGGGAGAAACGCAACGGACTTTTCACGGGATTTTTGACTACGTGGTGACTCCGGGCAGCGCGCCGCAAAATGGGGAAAGTTTGTTCTATCAAGTGGAAGATAAAGACGGCGATGGAATTCCTGACTATCGCATGATTTATCCTAATGGGGAAGGTCAGTTAATTTTCGCAAGATAAGTACATTCATTTTGAAAACCTCTTGAGTTATAATTACTTGAGAGGTTTTTTTCGT
>DYNO01000233.1 GCA_020721025.1 Thiomargarita sp.
CTTGCGCAAATAGTTTTACCATGCCTGCGGACGGCTTAATATGTACTGCTACGTTTAAACTGAAATTACCCCGTTTAACCCTAGAAAAACCTCTCAACGGAACTATTTCTACTGTTGATGCTAATCCGTCACTGGAATGTACGACGACAAGCACGGATGAGAAATGTCAGGGCAATTATGATAAAGGTACACCTGTCACTTTGGAAGCAATACCAGCAGATGATAGTTATAAATTTGATGGTTGGACGGACGCTTGCGAAACAGAAGGTTTAACATCGCCAATAGAAGTCGTATTAGATGGTGATAAAACTTGTGGGGCTTCCTTTGTCAAAAAGCCCATTCTGACGATTGATATCGACGGGGTAATTACACAAAAACCATATGCTGAGGGTGAGCTAATAACTACTTTAGGTACGCCGCCTCAAAGGGACGGTCATAAGTTTAAAGGTTGGCAGCCAGAATCGGATTGCAAAGACTTAACTGTCATGCCAAACAAATCTGTAACATGTACTGCTGTGTTTATTCCCCTAGTGAAATTGACGCTAAAGCCATCTGACGGAGGCATAATTTATGTCACCGAGGGCAATGATCTCAAGCCTTCGTTGATATGTGCATCAAATAGTAACCAAGATGATTGCACGCAAACTTATGTCAGCGGTGCACAGCTCACCTTAAAAGCCGAACCAAATGGGCCCACTCAACCAGATGGAACGGATGGTTTCGTCTTTTACAAATGGACAGAAGCTTGTCAAGGTTCAACGTCACCAATGACCATTGAATTAACTGCTGGAAGAACTTGTGGTGCTTTATTTACTCCGTCCATACAAAAGGATAAAAATAGTGCTTGTATCTATGGTCTCAGCCAAGCAATAGATTTTTCATGGCTATTGAAGAACAACAAAACTGGAATTGCAACACAAGGAGGTAATGATAAGACTCTTACGGCTGGAGCAAGTGCTACTGATATGGCTTCTGACTTTGTAGTAAGAATAATGAGGATTTCTTCACCTATCAACTTCAATTGTTTTCGTATCCCTAATAATACAACACTATTCGTGGGCTACCCAGATGCTCTTTTTGATACCACAAAAATGTGTGAGGTAAAGGCTGATCCTGATCCACCATGCAAATTCAATCCAACCATCAAGTTAGTTCCTGAAGCGCAAATGTTGACTACTATTCGCGGCTTTGTATGGAATGACACTGATGAAAGTGGTCTGCAAGAACTTGGAGAATCCTATCTATTTAATTGGACTGTTCTGCTGAAACGCCCTGATGGCTCGGAAATATCTACTGTAACTAATGCAGATGGGTATTATGAGTTTACCAACTTGTCCGCGACAGGAAATTACACTGTCTTTGCAGAAACCAGAGCAGGAGCTATTTACACAACTTCTGAAACTGAAACTGTAAAAGTGGATTCAATTAATATTCCAATGGCAGTAAGTTTTGGGATTAAGGTTGATCCAGCGACGTTGCCAGAAATTACCCAATTGCAACTGAGTCCTCCAGCCAATGGAATTATCAGTGGATACATCGGTTCTACAGTGATTTATTGTGGAAATGGCGACAATGTACTTGGAGAAAATTGTGTTTCCCCCGGATTTTCTGCAAATGTTCATCGCATCTTAAAAGCCAATCCTAAACAAGGGTATGCTTTTACACAATGGTCTGACGCGTCGGTATGCGCTCCGGTCACTGATATCATGTGCTTACCGATTGTGAATGGTAATCGCACTGTAAGTCTCACGGCTGAGTTTAAACCTACGGGCGGAACCACTGGAGATACTGGAGTTACTGTGGGTGGAACAGTCCCGGCAAATTCCATTGGGGCTAGTCTGTGGATAGATGTCAATTTAAACGGTATTTCAGATGCTGGAGATTTTTCTAGCTATGATTCTAGTTGGGGTGGTATTAATATCACGCTCAAAAATCTCGACTCTGGAAAAGATTATTCAGGATTCATTGGACCCGTAGAATATCGAAATGAATATGACAGCTACTATCAGATAGTTACATGGCAATGTTGTGAAGAATCCATTCCCACAGGACGCTATAAAGTCGTTTTAGG
Source organism: Thiomargarita sp. (assembly GCA_020721025.1). Lineage (GTDB taxonomy): Bacteria > Pseudomonadota > Gammaproteobacteria > Beggiatoales > Beggiatoaceae > DYNO01. The sequence goes on from DYNO01000233.1 coordinate 2,072, forward strand.
CTTACCTAGTGGCTGGGAACAAGTCACTCCATCGCCAGAATCTCTTAACGAGGTGAATATTACACAGGATGGTTTGGGTCTTGATATTGGCATCCGTCCTCCCACTATCGTAAGTGTTGCTGGAGTCAACAATGTAGAAGCCACAAGTATGTGCGTTCACCCTGGAGCGTATGTTACACTTGCCCCATCTGGTAAAGAAAACGTTATCTCTTATGGGATTAACAGTATCGTTAATAATGATGTCCATAATTTTCAGACATTGGGATTCAATGGTAAAGCACAAGTAGTTGGCGGAAAACCCGTTGTAACAATAGCTCCAAGTGATCCATCGTATGCCCATCTCAATCCAACGAATGAAGTCAGAAACGTTGCTTTAAGTGGGAATACAATTTCATTTGATATTCCGTTTGTCTTTAATGAAGCTAATTATGGGGATGTTGTCTATAAAACAACAGGAGACATCTCTGTTGAATTGGTTGTAACTGACAATGAAAATCGTGTATTCACATCTAAAATATGTGCTCTTGTACCCGATACGATAGCTACTGTGGATGCGGGACCAGATATAACGGCTAGAGTTGGAGAACCTGTTCAATTCAAAGCAACCGTCAGTGATCCGGATGTCAATCAACATCGTGATGGTATGTGGATTTTTGAAGATACTCTACTTGGAAACTCTTTAACTGCAACCCACACCTTCACGGAACCTGGCACTTACACAGTGAATTTTTACGCTAATAGTCAACAATCTCTAGATGATCCAGAGTTGTACTATGCTGAAAGTGACTATGTGACCGTGACCGTAGAGGAAGCGTTACCTGTTGCTTTATCGACCACTATACCTACTGCAGTGTGTTCTGGCGATACCTTTGATGTAACTGTTCGCGCTGAAAAGACAGATACCCAACCTGTTGATGGAATCGAAATGGTTCTTGCATTCGATCCTAATCAGTTGAAAGTCAATTCAGTAACTAACAACAGTGGTAACGGTTTTGATCTGGAATTGGATAATGTGGTTGATCCAACTGCTGGCAAAATTAACTTTAGTGCTATTGCAGTAGATAATCCTGTAAAAACTCAATCCTTTGACGTATTTACCGTTAGTCTCACTGCTGTAGGTAAAGAAAAAACTGCCATCCTAGATTTTCTCAATGGCAGCAAATTAACTAACAGTGGTGAAACTGTAGCTGCTTCTTTGGTTGATACTCATCTGACATTTGCAGATTGCCTAGATTATCAAGTGAATCTACAACAAGCAAAAACAAAGGGAAGTTGGGTGAACACTGGGTTAGCCGTCTCATTGGGTAGTGTTTCCGTGGCGAAAGGATATCCGAGCACAACAAACGCGTCAGGTGAGGGAAAACTGATTGTTGAAACTGCTCCTGCCGAGAATGACTATTTTTGCGTTAAAAATTCTCATACCTTAGCGAATAAGATTGCTCAACCATTTCCTAAAGTGGGCACTCGTATTGACTTTGGCACTTTATGGGAAGGCGATGCGAAAGAAGACAATCTGTTAGATACCAACGATGCTTCATTCATTGCAAGTAAGGCTAAATGCTATACTGCTTGTGCTTCTAATTTACCTCCGAATTGCGCGGCGAAAGACTTTCAACAAGCTGATTTGAATGCGGATGGTTGCGTGAATGTGGACGATGTTAAATTGTTCCAAAGCAACTTCAAAACGCCCAGAAAGACTTCTGATTGTTCATGGAATTCTGCTGCTGGTATGTATCGCGGCGGGCATCAAAGAGGCGGAGATCGGCAACAACTCAGTTTTGGCGTGAGTGCAATTCCACAAGGTTTAATGGCTGGAAATTCGTTTGATTACACGGTAAAAGTGAATGCCAATGAAATGCAATCAACCAACGCAGCAGCGGTTTATCTCAACTTTGATCCTACGTGGTTAAAAGTAAATCGCATCACTACTGGGACAGCTTTTGACTTCACGTTAGACGACGCAGTTGACAATGCAAAGGGCGAAATCAATTTTGCAGCATTGGTGTTAGATAATGCTTTACCTACGCAATCGGTTGAGCTCGTGACAATCAACTTCACTCTCTTGCAACTTGGTGGCGAACAATCACTTGCTTTTAGCACAGAAGCAGGACGGGAAACGATGATTTCAGACGGTGGAGTCGCGGTGACTGCTATTACGGATGAGGGCAAAATAGCCGTTGAACCTGTGTCAACTACGTCAGAACCACCTCCGCCTGCGATTTCATACACCCTTTGGGGCAACTTGGTCAATGGCAGTGGCAATACGTTCAACGGCGTGACGGTCAAAGTGGGCGAACTCTCAGCGACTCCAGATGCACAAGGTTACTGGGAAATCAAGGGCTTGTCGGAAGGTGAACACGAAGTGACGGCTGAAAAAGCTGGGCTGATCTTCATGCCTCA
>DYNO01000056.1 GCA_020721025.1 Thiomargarita sp.
TGACGCTTTGCTTATATACCCTATTCTTGCTGTCTGAATCGACTGTGCATCTATTGGTAAGCCTCCGCCAAAATAAACGAACTGTTTGCGTTCAAATAAAAAATCCTATTTAAAAACAGAACGTGAGACAGATTTCTTAAAAATTGGCGAAGGCATTGTCTGCGACAGAGTTATTTCAAAATCGTTTGCAGTCTTTCCATCGCTTTCTGCAAATTTTCCATGCTTGTTGCGAAAGAAATACGCATATACCCTTCGGCACCAAAGGCTGAACCCGGTACCAATGCCACACTGGCTTTTTCAATCAAAAATTCGCCTAATTCCAAATCGTTTTGCATCCCCAAACGAGCAATCACTTTTTGAAAACTGGGGAAGATATAAAACGTTCCTTGACTGGGTAAACATTCCACTCCATTGATTTTTAACAATTCTGCCAATACAAAATCATGGCGTTGTTTAAACACCATCACCATATCCTTGATAAATCCTTGATCACCTTCCAATCCGGCTTGTGCTGCGTATTGTGAAATGGAAGTTGGATTTGAAGTGCTTTGCGATTGAATGTTAGTCATCGCTTGAATCAAGGGTTCAGGTCCCGCAGCATAACCAATCCGCCATCCTGTCATCGCATAGGCTTTTGAAACACCATTCAATACGATAGTCCGTTCATATAACGCAGGACATTGATTTAAAATGTTTTGAAACGGTGCCCCTTCCCACAATACATGTTCATACATATCGTCAGTCGCTACAAAAACATGCGGGTGCTTCAACAGTACATCACCAAGGGCTTTTAATTCATCATTGGTGTAATGTACGCCCGTAGGATTTGATGGACTATTGATGACAAACAATTTGGTTTTTGCCGTAATTGCTGCGTCCAGTTGAGCCGGTGTGAGTTTAAAGCCTTGTTTAATATCCGCTTCAACAATCACAGGAGTTGCCCCTGCTAATAACACCATATCAGGATAGGAAACCCAATAAGGCGCAGGAATGATCACTTCGTCACCCGGATTTAAAAAGGCTTGTGCAAGGTTATAAAAACTCTGTTTTCCCCCGCATGACACCAAAATTTGTTTCAAGCCGTAATCTAATTGATTCTCACGTTTAAATTTTTCGAGCACCGCCTTTTTTAAACCGGGCGTACCATCGACGGGCGTATATTTGGTAAATCCTTTCTTTAACGCATCAATTGCCGCATCTTTGATATGTTGTGGCGTATCGAAATCGGGTTCTCCCGCGCCCAATCCGACAATATCTTGCCCCGCCGCCTTGAGGGCAGCCGCACGCGCAGTGACTGCCAACGTAGGTGAGGGTTTGATTGAAAGCACACGTTCAGATAATTGCAAGTTCACAAAAACCTCCGTTATCGTTAATGAAATTTGATTAAACAAAAACGGATTAGTCTATCATAGAAATGAAAAGTAACGCAGTTGATTTCAAAATGATCAATAGAGCAAGTACATATAAAATTTTTCGATTTCAACGATTTAAAAAAGTAGCGATGATAAATTCAAGTAAAATATGAACTATAAATGACTGATTTTAAAGGTTGCGTCAAGGTTGTGCGTTTGCCCTAGCGCATCTAAAATCTATTTGACGTAAAGTTTTATAAAAATAATTTTTGATTTCAAAGAATTAGAAATGTGAACCACCAAAAAATATTTTTGCCGCTTGACAGCGAGAAATCAACTATTTTTTTTAATTCTAGGTGTTATGCAGTTCAAACCTAATTGTTCGATATTTCAGTAAAATCAATTGAATAGCGTTTCAACTGCGTAACTCTTATATTGAATTTTTGCTTTGGTATAACCAGATTTGAAAAACGCAACATTCTCCAAATAAGAATCATTATCATTTACAATACACACTCACTTTACTTTGAAAAACGCAACATTCTCCAAATAAGAATCATTATCATTTACAATACACACTCACTTTACTATGAGCACAGCACGACTATGAGTCATTTTACCATTGGAATCGTCGGCAATCCTAACTGCGGAAAAACGACATTATTCAACGTTTTAACCGGTTCAAATCAACAAGTGGGCAACTGGCCCGGCGTAACCGTTGATCGCAAAGTAGGTTATTACACTCACACCGCCAACGAAATTGAAATTGTTGATTTACCCGGTATTTATTCATTGGATGTGGCACCGGGAACGACCTCGTTGGATGAACAAATTTCGCAAGACTACATTTTATCAGGCGAAGCCCATCTCATTGTTAATATTGTCGATGCTTCTAATTTAGAGCGCAATCTTTATTTAACCACGCAACTGTTAGAAATGCACGTTCCGATGATTATCGCAGTCAACATGACAGATATTGCCCAACAACGCGGGATTCAGCTAAATTTAGCCATGTTATCGCAACAATTGGGAGTACAAGTTCTACCGATCAGCGCGACGCGGAAAGAAGGAATTTCGGTATTAAAACAAGTGATTGACGAAGCCTCCCAATCCGCGAAACCATCCAATATTAAAGTGACTTATCCCGCTGCTATCGAACAAGCCATTGCCATTTTGCAGCCTTCCGTGATGCAACAGCTTCCAGTGGAAAAAGCCGCTCATGCTCGTTGGATCAGCTTGAAATTATTAGAAAATGATGCCTCCGTCAAGCACTTTTTACAACATACCGTTGATGGACAAGTGGCTCAATTACAAGAAAAAATTTCTAGCGAACTGGAAGAAGATGTCGATATTTTAGTCGCAGACAGCCGTTACACATTTATCAGCACGTTAATTCAAACCACAGTCAAAAAAACGGCAAAAGTCAGTCGCACCTTGTCAGATAAAATTGATCAAGTGGTCTTGAACCGTTTGTTTGGTATCCCAATTTTTCTGCTCGTGATGTATTTAATGTTTATGTTCACCATCAACATCGGTGGTGCGTTTATTGACTTTTTCGATATCTTGGTCGGTACATTATTAGTCGATGGACTGGGGAATTGGCTCAATTCTATCGGCTCCCCGACGTGGTTAACGACCCTGTTGGCTTCTGGCGTAGGTGGTGGAATTCAAGTTGTCGCGACCTTCATTCCAATTATCGGATTTCTATATTTATTTTTATCATTTCTTGAAGATTCAGGCTATATGGCGCGTGCGGCGTTCGTCATGGACAGATTTATGCGTTTTATCGGTTTACCCGGCAAATCCTTCGTCCCACTCATCGTCGGTTTTGGTTGCAACGTACCCGCAGTCATGGCGACCAGAACGCTGGAAAGTCAACAAGATCGCATTTTAACCATCATGATGATTCCCTTCATGTCATGTGGTGCGCGCTTGCCCGTGTATGCCCTATTTGCCGCAGCATTTTTCCCCGTCGGTGGACAAAATTTAGTTTTTGCTTTATATCTCTTTGGGATAGCGATAGCTGTATTCACTGGGTTGTTGATGAAAATGACGTTATTCAAAGGCGAAGCTTCGTCATTTGTCATGGAACTTCCCCCTTATCATCTTCCTACGTTATACGGAATTTTATTACGCACTTGGGATAGATTAAAAAACTTTATTTTTCGTGCCGGTCAAGTGATTGTTCCGATGGTAGTTTTAATTGCATTTTTAAACTCTTGGGGGACAGATGGCAGTTTTGGCAATGAAAATAGCAATAAATCAGTCTTAAGCCAAATCGGACGCAGTTTAACTCCCGCATTTGAACCGATGGGCATTCATGAAGAAAACTGGGCGGCAACCGTGGGAATTTTCACCGGCGTGCTGGCAAAAGAAGTGGTTGTCGGGACATTGGATGCAATTTACAGTCAGTTGGGCGAGGCGGACGCGGGCGAGCAGGCAGAAGCCCCTCCCTTTGATTTACAGCAGGGTATTTTCAACGCATTGAATAGTATCCCAAATAATTTATCCGATGTTGCCAACAGTATTCTTGATCCCTTCGGTTTGCGAGTCATTAACAAAGATGAACTGACAGAATCTCAAGGGGTACATAATGCAACGTTTGGGGCAATGGTGACACGATTTGACGGACAAGCGGGGGCATTTGCGTATTTATTGTTTATTTTGCTGTACATGCCATGCGTTGCGACGATTGCTGTGGTTTATCGGGAAACGAATTTAAAAATCACGATCTTGGTCTCACTGTGGATTACGGGAATTGCGTATTTCATCGCGGTCGCATTTTATCAATTGGCAAATATTGAAAAACACCCCATGCAATCTCTCGGTTGGACGCTGAGTTTGGTGTTGATTTTTGTTATAATGATGGCATTTTTACGCCACTATGGCAATAAGTCGGTTTCGCGCTAGTTTTTTAACCGCTTTTCCCCCAAATATTCACAGAGAGAACACGATGCACGGGCGCAAAATAGCAGTCATTGGATTGGGTTATGTCGGCTTACCTGTGGCAGTCGCGTTTGCACGACAAGGACAAGTGATTGGTTTTGATGTCAATTCCGAACGGCTTGCGGCACTGCAACAAGGAGTCGATATGACGGGAGAATTGGCGGATGGTTGGCATTCTGAAAATTTAATTTTTACCGATCAACCAGATATGCTGCAACATGCCGATTTTTACATTATCGCTGTGCCTACTCCCGTTGATGTGCAAAAACAACCTGATTTGCTGCCCGTGCTGAAGGCTTCTAAAACAGTTGGTAATTATGTGAAGACGGGTGACATTGTAGTTTATGAATCAACGGTTTATCCCGGTGCGACCGAAGAAATGTGCATTCCCGTGCTAGAACGGCAATCTCAGTTACGTTGTGGGGTTGAGTTTAGCGTGGGCTATTCGCCGGAGCGGATTAATCCCGGTGATAAAACTCATGATTTAACCAACGTGATCAAGGTGGTGTCCGGCTGCGATGCGACAACTTTGGAAATCGTGGCGCAAGTCTATGAATCTGTGGTAAATGCTGGCGTGCATCGTGCCAATAGTATCAAGGTCGCGGAAGCGGCAAAAGTGATTGAAAATACCCAGCGGGATGTGAATATTGCACTCATCAATGAATTAGCGATGATTTTCAATCGGTTAGGTATGGATACGCAAGAAGTATTGGCGGCGGCGCGTACCAAGTGGAATTTTCTCCCTTTTACTCCGGGCTTGGTGGGGGGACATTGTATCGGCGTTGACCCTTACTATTTGGTGCATAAAGCGCAACAAGTGGGTTATCAACCGCAATTAATTCCCGCCGCGCGCAGTTTAAATGAAGGGATGGGAGATTTTATTGCATCGAAAATCATTGAGTTATTGGTACGAAGCGGATGTTTGATTCAACAAAGTACTGTGACGATTTTTGGTTTGGCATTTAAGGAAAATGTGAGCGATTTGCGGAATACGCGGGTGGTGGATATCGCAAGAATGTTGCAAAAACAAGGAATTACCGTGCAAATTCACGATCACTTGATTAATATGGATGACGCATGGCAAGAATATGAAATCCGAGTGCAAACTTTGCCGCGTTTACGTCCGGCGCAATGTGTGGTTTTGGCGGTGGCACATGACATGTATTTAGAATGGACATGGCAGCAGTGGACGCGCTTTTTGGAGCAGGAACGCGGGGTAATCATTGATGTGAAAGGCGTTTTACCGCGGGATACGGTGCCAGAACAGGTGACATTGTGGCGGTTATGATTTGAAATCATCCGTCCTGTTTCAATTTCAAGTAGTAAGATAATCAAATAGATATTTTTCGACAATCATCTGAACCGTTTTAAAATTCAACTGATTATCTTAGTCATTAAAATCTATCAAGTTGTAACACGTTATCAACATTGTTGGCACGTGACTTCAATTTTATCCATAAGGAATATAGCCATGCGACATAGAAAATTATTACTGGTATCTACCTTTATCTTATTCACATCAAGTAGTTATGCGAAAGATCATGCTCACTGGGCTTATGAGGGTAGCATGGGACCGGAAAAATGGGGAAAATTATCTGAAGAATTCGCAACTTGCGCTATCGGTAAGCAACAATCCCCCATCGACATTCCATCTGACAAGGCGGTTCAGAAAGATTTGCCCCCGTTGCAGTTTGGTTATCAACCGATTCCATTGGGCGTGCAAAATAATGGGCATACCATCTATGTGGCAGCGGATAAGGGCGGAAAATTGACGCTTGATCAACAGAGTTATTCCTTGGCACAGTTTCATTTTCATGCACCTAGCGAGGAAGCGGTTGATGGCAAGCGTGCTGATATGGTGGCGCATTTCGTCCATAAAAATGACAAGGGTGAACTCTTGGTCGTGGCGTTGTTCTTGAATCAGGGTGCGGCAAATGGGGAATTAGATAAGATTTGGCAGGTGCTTCCTAAGCAAGAGGGGGAATTACAACAACATGCAGAAATTTCCGTTGACATCGCGAAGTTGTTGCCAGAATCGAAGCAATATTATAGTTTTATGGGATCGTTGACCACGCCGCCATGCACTGAATCGGTGAAATGGGTGGTGTTAAAATCCCCTGTAACTTTGTCAGCCGAGCAGTTAAAAACCTTTCAGACGCTGTATCCGCATAATGCCCGTCCATTGCAACCAGTAGGAGAGCGGGAAATTGCAGTTTCTAAATAGATGATAATGCGACAAAATTTAGTAGAGAGATTCAAACCTGTCAGGTTTCAGAAACTTAACAGGTTTAAAATAACATCAATAATTCAGAACTCGTTGATTTTAACACAGTGTCATAAAAAAACTGCTCACCGGATTCAACCTAAATATTAATCTTCATTTAAGAAAGATGAGTTTACGATAGCTTGACTCCTTTCTGTCAATCTAACTCCTTGTGTCACATCAATTTCTTGCTTAATATGCACATTCAAGCAAAATGCGTGTAAAATGTCGGCAACTTGGTGCGCTGCTCCACAATGTTTCGGACAGTTTCAATGTTTAAATTTCAATGAGTGGGATAATCAAACCGATATAACTAACTTGTTGAATTTAAAAGTAACTTTAAAAATCTGTCTGAATCCTTGCTGAAGTAAACATCATGAAAATAACAACCACCTTATTGCTTATTATTTTAAAGTCAACAGTTTACCAGCAACGCTTGACATGCAACTATTCTCTTTTGGTTTAAATCACACAACTGCGCCAGTGAATATTCGGGAACAGGTGACTTTTTCAGGTGATAATCTCGCACAAGCGTTACGAGAACTGCGGGTGCGCGACCTTGCCAGCGAAGCGGTCATTGTTTCCACCTGTAATCGAACAGAATTATACGCGGTCATGGAAGCAGACAATCACGAACCGCTGGTTTCATGGCTTTGTGAGTATCACAAAATTGCCCCAGCGCAGCTTCAACCGCATTTATACCTTCATACCCAGCCGGAAGCCATCATTCGCCATCTTTATCGAGTTGCTTGTGGTTTAGATTCAATGATCTTGGGTGAACCACAGATTTTAGGACAATTAAAAAATGCCTATCAGACTGCACGCGAACAAAACAGTGTGGGACGGTTGTTGAGTAAGTTGTTCGAGCAAAGTTTTTCTGTTGCAAAACAAGTGCGTACCGACACAGCGATTGGTTCAAGTCCGGTTTCTGTCGCCTTTGCCGCGGTTCGTTTGGCACAACAGATTTTTGGTGATTTGCGCCCCGTGACTGCATTACTCATCGGAGCGGGTGAAACGATAGAATTGGCAGCGCGACATCTTCACGAAAACGAGTTGGGACGGATGATTGTGGCGAATCGAACCGTCGAACGGGCGCGCACTTTGGCAAAAGAATTTTCTGGTTATGCCATTACGTTGGAAGAAATTCCCATGCACTTGGCGGAGGCGGATGTGATCATCGCGTCAACGGGCAGCCCCACGTACATTTTGAGCAAGGAAGCCGTGGTTAAAGCGATTAAAACCCGTCGCCATCGTCCGATGTTCATGGTGGATATTGCCGTGCCGCGTGACATCGATCCCGCAGTAGGGAAATTGGAAGATGTTTATCTATACAGCGTCGATGATTTGAATGAAGTGATTCAAGAAAATCTCCGTTCCCGCGCCCAAGCTGCCGCCCAAGCTGAAGAAATTTTAGACACGCAAGTCATTCATTTTATAGGTTGGTTAAATTCCCTGAACGCGGTGGATACCATCTGTAATTTGCGAGAACAGGCGCAAGAAACCAGTCATAACTTGGTAGAAAAAGCCAAACGAATGCTCGATAATGGCAAGCCGCCTTATGAAGTTGTTGATTTTTTAGCCCATACCCTGACCAACACGTTAATGCACTCGCCCTGTGCGCAATTACGACAAGCCAGTTACGAGGGACAGCATGATTTGGTGGAAGCAGCACGGCGGTTATTTCAATTGGAAGAAAAGCAAACGTAATTGTAGAATCTACCAATTTAATGTTATACAATGTGACGTGAAACGACGATTTTTCTACACGACCTTGCTTAACCAAAATCTCAGGGGGACACACCCAATTATGTTTGGAGAACATCACGACATTCCTCATGAATTTCCAGAATTCAAGGAACTCATCAAACGTCTGTACGAAAGTGATCCAAGTTTTAAACAGATGTATGCCGAGTATCATGACTTGGACAATGAAATTCTACAAATTGAACAAAATGTTGAACCCGTTTCCGACAGTTATGCCGAAGATTTGAAAAAGAAACGTGTACATCTTAAGGATGAAATTTACGCAGTATTGCGGCGACAGATGGCGTAATTGACCGGCATTTTTATGAAGCAATTTCCAACCTTCCTGCTTGAGGCGTTTGAAATTACTTTATTCCTATTTTAACCAAAGGCACAGGTTGGCGTGTCCACAAACCCGTTAATTCCTAGCAATATTTTTCTGGTTGGTCCCATGGGAGTAGGAAAAACTACGATTGGGAAACAATTGTCAGAAAAACTTAACCTTACTTTCCGCGACAGCGATCAAGAAGTCGAAGAAAGTACCGGTGCTTCTATCCCTTTGATTTTTGAAGTGGAAGGCGAGGCTGGGTTTAGAAAACGGGAGTGTGGCGCGGTCGCAAAATTGACTCATGAACATAACGTGGTTTTGGCAACCGGCGGGGGCGTGGTGCTCAACGAGCATAACCGAACCTGTTTAAAACAAAATGGTTATGTCATCTATCTTCATGCTACTGTGGAAGATTTACTCGAACGCACCGCCTTTTGCACCCATCGTCCCTTATTAAAAACTGAGAACCCGCGAGAACGTTTAGAACAAATTTTAGCCGAGCGAGAATCATTGTATAAAGAAGTCGCAGATGCCGTCATTCGCACCGGGCGACGCAGTAAGCAAGAAGTATTGCGGCGAGTATTACGTTGTTTGAGCAGTCAAAATGCGTATTATCGCAAAATGCTGTCGATATTCTGAACTTCGTCCGAACCCACGAAACAAGATAATCGTCTATGTTGCAATAGATAAATTAATCGTTTGGAGAGTTTTTATCATTGTTGGTAAAATCAACCGATTGAAAAACTAATTTACCAATCAGAATCTCAATGAAATTTTGAAACTGTCCAAACGATGGATTTAATGATTATCCCGCGAATCATCCTCAATTTAAAATTATTTAGTTGAAAAATCATGAGCATAACAACTCCCGTTGAACAATTAGAACAAGCCATTCTCAAACGAGCTCAAGACCTGGCTGAGTCACATTCACTCGCAGCGCAGCAACAAAAAGCACAAATTCTCGCCGAAGCTGCCAAACGTCATCAATTGCGCGAAAATCACGAGACTGAAATCGCTAAAGCCGCGGCAGAACAACAATATCGGCGCAGAGTGCAGGCAAGTGAAATCAAAATGCAAGCGGAACTTGACGAACTGCGTTGGACATTGATTCAATCTATTATCAGTGAGTTACACACATCACTGCAACAATTGGCGCAACAGCCGGAACAATATTTATCGCTGTTAATCCATTATCTCACCAGCGCGGCGCGCAATCTGCAACAAAACGAAATGATAGTCACGGTAAATGAGAAAGATTACAAATGGTTAGCTCCGCAATGGCAACAACTGCTCGACGCATCGCAACTGACTCAATCATATCATCTGGCTTGCAGCGAAAATCCGTTCATGGGAGGCATCTTAGTTTCTGATAATCAAAACAAAGTTCGCATCGATAACACATTTGAAGGTTTGCTCGAACGCTTTGAAATGACCCTCTGCCAAGAAATCAACCAACAGCTATTTTTATCGGGTCATAGCATTCTGTCGCGTGAAGTTGCCACCTAATTGCAAATTGTCGTGAGTTATCCAATTGATTGATTTGCTAAAAAACCATCACTCTTCGCTAAAATACACGTTACTACGACTCAACTTCATTTTAGCACTCTTATTTTCAAATAATACTGTTTCCATGGACAACACCAACATGTCGTTAGATGAACTCGATCAACAGATTGGACAAATGTTACTGGTAGGATTTCGCGGCTTTACCGTTGATGAAACTCATCCTATTGTGCAAGACATACAACAACGACATATTGGTGGGGTTTTACTATTCGATTACGACTCCGTGCGTCGTGAATCCCGACGGAATATTCGTTCCCCTGAACAAGTTCTTGAATTAACACAACAATTACAAAAATTCAGTGCCACACGGCTACTCATCGCGGTGGATTATGAAGGGGGCGCGGTGAACCGTTTGAAAAGTCGTTATGGTTTTCCTGACACCGTGTCGGCGAAAACGCTGGGAGAATATGATGATACAACAATTACTTATCGTCATTCAGAAAAAATGGCGAAAACGCTTTCAGAAGTTGGCATCAATTTAAATTTTGCCCCAGTAGTTGACGTAAATTTGAACCCAGATAACCCAATTATTGGGCAACAGGGACGCAGTTTTTCGAGCAATGCCCAAAAAGTTGCAGAACATGCCATTGCCTTTATTCGCGGGCATCATCAATACGGTGTGCTTTGTAATTTAAAGCATTTTCCCGGACATGGCAGTTCAGATCGCGATTCGCATCTCGGATTGACGGATATTACTGACAGTTGGTCAGAAATCGAATTGCTTCCTTATCAATTGATTATCGACGCGGGCTTGGCTGATTCGATTATGACGGCTCATGTCTTTAATGAACAATTGGATACCCAATATCCCGCGACATTATCATACAAAATCATCACAGAAATTTTGCGAGAACGTTTACACTACGACGGCGTAGTATTTTCCGATGATATTGAAATGAAAGCGATTGCTGATGATTATGGATTAGAAACCGCAGTGGAAAAAGCGATCAATGCCGGGGTTGACATGATCATTTTAGGCAATAACATGGGCAATTTTTCAGAACGCTTGGCAGAACAAGTATTTGAGATAATTAAAAAAGCTGTGTTATCGGGCACAATTTCAGCCGAACGTATTGCGCAAGCGCATCGCCATATTCAACAATTAAAACAACGACTTGAAAATTAATTTCTTGTTTTCCAATTTGCCTTCGGAGAAATGAATGCAACACACGTTAAAACCGCGTCGTTCCGTTTTGTATATGCCCGGCGCAAATGAAAGAGCACTACAAAAAGCTCGCACCTTAGCTGCGGATAGTTTGATTTTAGACATGGAAGATGCCGTCGCACCCGATGCCAAAATACAAGCTCGTCAGCAAATTATTCACGCCGTGACAGAAGGTGGCTACGGCAAACGTGAAATTATTGTGAGAATCAATGGGTTAGATACCCCGTGGGGACATGATGATCTCATCGCGGTTGCAAAACTCCCGATAGATGCGGTGTTACTGCCCAAAGTAGGCGATCCTCAAGAAATTCAATCGGCTGCAAATATTTTAACCCAACACGGCGGAGTCACACTACCAATTTGGATGATGGCGGAAACTCCCAAAGGAATTTTAAACATTGCAACAATTGCCAGCAGTCATCCACGTTTGAGTGCAATTGTGATGGGAACGTCTGATTTAACAAAAGAATTGCGCGCTCGTCACACCCCTGATCGAGTAGGATTACTGACCTCGTTGGGACTGTGTGTTTTGGCAGCGCGAGTCAACGGATTGGATATTATTGACGGCGTTTATCTGGATTTAGACGATGAAGCCGGTTTTCAAGCCGCATGTACCCAAGGTCGTGATATGGGATTTGACGGCAAAACTTTAATTCATCCAAAACAAATTGCGGTTGCAAATCAAATCTTTGCCCCCAACGAAGCCGAAGTTCATCATGCGTTTGCCGTCATTGCCGCGTGGGAAGAGGCTCAAAAAGCGGGCAAGGGTGTGGTGGTGGTTGGTGGAAAGTTGGTCGAAAATTTGCATTTTGAGGAAGCGCAACGTTTATTGGCTTTAACGCAAGCGATTGAATTACTTGAAACTCAAAGTTAAATTCAGTCGAGTATCATCGAATCATTGATAGCGATTATTTACAAAAACAGCCGTGAATGGTTCAAAACGGGCGATTTGAATCATTTCTCACAACTTTCTGACGATAACTACTTGATAAACTTGCAACAATCGCTCTCCTGTTTCACCCCTGTTGTTTTTCATTCAAAATCACTTGAGGAGGAGTCTCCGTGTCTCCATCTATCCGTCTGATTATTCTTAATTTTTTACTCTCTTGTTCCCTTGTTCTCCACGCAGCAGAACCGGCAACTCCCGCTACCCCTCCCAGTTCAGCAACGCAACTCCCTGTTCAGCAAGAAGAAAAAGGTCTGGTGTTTTCGCTTTCTGGTGAATTCGACAAGTATTTTTTCCCGTCTAAATTGGATTTTGCCCTGCCCATTTTCAAGTTGAATATTCAAGATGTTCACATTGATTTCAACGATTTGGCGTTCAATTTCCACAAAGAACTGACTTCAAAGGGAGTGGAACTTGCGAACATCAGTGCCCGCGCGAAAAAAGTATTTATCCAAGTGCCAGAAGAAGATGTCACATTCAACTTGGAAAATTTCGAGAAAGTGACTGAAAATCAAGAAAATGGCGATGTCATCAACTCAACCCTACGCGGCAAATTTGACCGTCTCACCTTGCCAAAACAAGTGTTAGAAACCGCTGAAGATTTAAACTTACGTTACTCCAGCGCGTTGGAATTTCACCGGTTAGATGCGAACTCATTGTTAGAATTACAAAAACATTTTTACAAGTTGCGTGATGATGGCATGTTTGATCAGTTTTTTGCAGCAAGTGCAGACGGGAAAGAAGCAGCAGGTGTGGTGGGCGGGCTGTTTGCGATGGCGATGTTGGGCAAATTTGCGGAATTGGCACCAAAAATGGTCGCTCGGTCGCCTGAAATGGTGTTGAACAATTTTAGTTTGACTTCAGAAAAATCCGAATTGAACATTACCGGTCAAGCAAACGTTGGTGTGATCGGCAATCCCAATGAATCTGAACCTAAAGTTGTCACCGATCCCAATGTGACAGGAACAGCAAAATTTGATGTGCGTATTGAGAAAAACTTGTTGAATCAGATTCTCAAAAATTTAGACAATGTTGAGAAAAATCAAGCGAAAGTGAAAGCCTTGGTGGATGAAAAATTGATCAATGACACGGGTTCGCATTATGAAGTCACTTTGACCGCAGATTATAAAGAACACAAGCTGACGATGAGCAAGGCGACTGAAACGTTATTGCAGATGTTTGATGACCCTGAGCCGGTTGCTCGTGGGCTGGACGCGGCGAATGAAGCGATTAATTTGATGCGTGATTTGAGCACTGAAGTCGCACAACAGTATGAAGAAACTGGAAAATGGACGGTGACGCAAAAGTTGTCTGGCGAAACTTCTGGTCAATACACCGCAAAAATTGAGTCGAATACCAAGCAATTGTATTTGCAAGCAACTTTAAAGGGAATTGATGCCGGCGTACCCGCGAGGGTGGCTCGTAAAACAATTCGCTTAAGCTATGATTCTAAAGAAAAAACTTGGAAGTGCGCCCCCGGTAAACCCAACGGCATTGACTCGAAACATCTACCTGCCGATTGTCAGTAAATTGCCTTGTGGGTCTGACCGTTTTTGAATTACACTCGTCAAATTTTTTGTGATGAATTTGATAACTGAATGAAAATAAAGGTTGAGACCCTGCCCCCTTCCCGTGTTGGTTTGGATAATTTCAAGTGATAACATGTCACACTGGTTTTTGCGTTAAAATCAATCTCATTCATCTCCACAACTTTATCATTTCATCATGTCTCTGATTCTTGCGATTCTTGCTTTTATTGTTGTTATCGGTATTCTCGTTACAGTTCATGAATTTGGACACTATTTAGTCGCGCGGCTTTGCGGCGTGAAAGTTTTGCGTTTTTCCATTGGATTTGGGCAGATTTTATGGCACCAGCGTTTTAGTCGTGATAGCACCGAATTTGTTGTGGCTGCAATTCCACTGGGCGGCTATGTGAAAATGCTCGACGAGCGAGAAACGGAGGTTGAAATTCCCGCAGAAGAGCTGCCACGCGCTTTTAATCGTCAGTCGGTGGCGGTGCGTGCGGCAATTGTGGCGGCGGGACCGATTTTTAATTTTATTTTTGCCATCATCGCGTACAGCATTATTTTTATGTTGGGCGTGACGGGATTGAAACCGATCATCGGTGAAGTTGCCCCTGAAGGGGTCGCGCAACAAGCGGGATTTTATTCGGGCGATCAAATCGTTGCAGTCAATGGCATCACGACCTTGCGCTGGGACAGTGTGGTGCAAATCACCTTACGTCAACTGTTGCAAAACGCGCCCACTGTCACTTACACGGTTAAAAATTCACAGAATAATCAATATGATAAAACGCTACATTTGGAAAAACTGACCATTGATGATATTGCCGAAGGACGATTTTTTACAAAATTAGGCTTTGAACGCTTTTTGCCCCCCTTACCCGCGATTATTGACAAAGTAGCACCGAACACGCCGGCAGAACAGGCTGATTTGCGTCCGGGCGATAAAATTATCTCCATTGACGGACAGACGGTGAGCAGTTTGCAACAGTGGTTAATTTACGTGTCGCAACGCCCAAAACAGCAAATTACCCTAGTTTTAGAACGTACTATAGCAGGTCAAATGCAATCTATGACAGTGACATTGACTCCGTATGAGGTTGAAGGAAAAGGTAAAATTGGCGTGTATATGCAATCACCGAAGGAATTCCCTCCCGAATATTTAGCAACAGAATATTACAGTTTGTTTCCCGCGATTGCAAAGGGAGTTGAGAAAACTTGGGAATATAGCGTGTTGACGTTGCAACTTCTGGTCAAGATGCTGAAATTGGAAGTTTCTGCAAAAAATATCAGTGGTCCCGTGACCATCGCGGAAGTGGCGGGCAAAAGTGCTCAAGTGGGCTTGATTCCCTTTCTCACCTTTTTGGCAATTGTGAGCATCAGTTTGGGGGTGTTGAATTTGCTCCCGATTCCGATATTGGACGGTGGGCATTTGTTCATGTATCTGATTGAAGCAATTAAAGGTTCGCCCTTGAATGAAACTGCGGAAATGATGTTACAACGGGTTGGATTGACATTATTGTTGTGCTTGATGGCATTGGCATTATTTAATGATTTTGAGCGGTTGTTTCATTTTATGAATTAAATTTGCTTTCGGATAACTCTATTATCAATTTTGGGAGTGGCACAGCAGTTTAATCTAATTTTCAATCGGTTGAAGTTCTGTGATTTTAAAAATGCTATGAATTCTGATTCACACATGAGTCGTGCTGAATGGACACTAAAAACCTAAGATTTACCCTTTTATGCTATCATTTACGACCTCTTACCTCATTATTTAAGGATAGCCCATGTTTAACAAACAGATGAATATTGCTGAATTTGACCCAGAACTTGCCCACGCGCTGCAACATGAAATCACGCGCCAAGAAGAACATTTGGAGTTGATTGCGTCGGAAAATTACACCAGTCCCCGCGTGTTGGAAGCACAAGGCTCTGTTTTAACAAATAAATATGCCGAAGGTTATCCGGGAAAACGTTATTATGGTGGCTGTGAATTTGTCGATATCGCAGAGCAATTAGCTATCGACCGGGCAAAACAATTATTCGGCGCGGATTATGCGAATGTGCAACCTCATTCCGGTTCTTCAGCCAATACAGCAGTTTACATGGCATTGCTTGAACCGCATGATACTGTGTTGGGCATGAGTTTGGCGCATGGTGGGCATTTGACGCATGGGGCAAAAGTGAATTTCTCTGGCAAAATTTACCATTCCGTGCAATATGGTTTGCATCCTGAAACCGAAGAAATTGATTACGATCAAGTAGAAAGTTTGGCATTGGAACACAAGCCGAAGATGATCATGAGCGGTTTTAGTGCCTATTCACGCGTGGTTGATTGGCAGCGGTTACGTGAAATTTCTGACAAAGTGGGTGCGTACTTGGTCGCGGATATGGCGCATGTCGCAGGCTTGGTTGCCGTAGGGTTGTATCCCAGTCCGGTGCAGATTGCCGATGTCACCACCACCACCACGCATAAAACTTTACGGGGTCCACGGGGTGGCTTGATTTTGGCGAAATCGAATCCTGATATTGAGAAGAAATTGAATTCGCTCGTTTTTCCCGGTATCCAAGGGGGCCCATTGATGCACGTTATCGCGGCGAAAGCGGTGGCATTGCAAGAAGCCTTGCAACCAGAATTTAAAATCTATCAAGCCCAAGTGATTGAAAATGCTCGTGCGATGGTGGCTGTGATGCAACAACGCGGTTATAAAATTGTTTCGGGTGGCACGGATAATCATTTGTTTTTAGTCAATTTAGTCAACAAAGGCATCACCGGTAAAGCTGCCGATGCTGCGCTGGGTAACGCCAATATCACGGTCAATAAAAATGCAGTGCCGAATGATCCCCAATCACCTTTTGTCACCAGCGGTATTCGGATTGGTACGCCCGCGATGACTACGCGTGGTTTGGGGGTTGCCGAAGTGCAGCAAGTGGCGAATTGGATTTGTGATATTTTGGATGATGTGAATAACGAAGCCATTCAATCGACTGTGAAAGCGCAAGTCCTAACCTTGTGTGCGAAATTTCCAGTTTATGAAAAGTAATTGACCATCAAGAAATGAAAGAGTTGCTCGTTATCAAGTTTCACTTGAGGTAGTGAGCAACTTTTGCTTTGAAGGGAATTCTCAAGAATTTAAACCTGCCAAGTTTTAGAAACCAGACAGGTTTCAATCCATCAA
>DYNO01000057.1:0-15276 GCA_020721025.1 Thiomargarita sp.
ATTATCCTGAAGACAGCGAAATTTCATAGTCCGTCTGTCTTCTAATCAATTTGCTTAAATACGTTCTAACACACATGATAAGTTCGTCGCAAATCACGTAAGATGATGAATATCCAAGGCCAGAGCACCACACTGGTGAGTGCGGGATACAAAAATGTCCAACTGGTCGGCGGATGTCCCAACATGCCATGAATCCAGACGTGTAAAATCTGATTTCCTACCACCAGTAAACCCATGCCAACCGATTGTTGCCACAGCGGAAAAGTTCGGACGCGAGTGTGCGATATCACGCTGACATAGGCGATTAAACTGAGGGTTAAGGCGTGTTGTCCCAATAAAGTATCGCTCAATACATCTTGTAAAATGCCCAATGACCAGCCAGTCACCACGCCCACTCGTTGCGGTAAAGCGAGACACCAATAGGTTAAAATCATGATGATCCATTCGGGTCGCCACGACATTGCCCAGATGGGAATCGGGATAATGGTCAACAACAATCCTGCAATAAAAGTGAGCAGGATGATCCAACCGTTATGATGACGTTCTAATGCCATAATCTTTAGAAAAGTTGTGTTGCAGTTTTGGAAGATTAAACAGGAGATAAAAAACAAATTTTCTAAATTAATTCTCGTATTTACAAATACTTGAATGAAACAAAATTACAATTATCTCTCATCCAATCAGAATACAGCTACGATAGATGAGCTAATCGCATACTGTATTCCAAGGCAGGACAGAGCACTGAATGACATCAACAAAAGGGAAAATGTCAGATTTACGGCAGACTGATTTCAAACTTACTATCTTTTACCTTGCCCACAATCTTATTCCCAATACATTCGCCTACCCATAATTCTTCATAGTCCGCATTGAGATACATCATTCTCTCGCCATCAAAGCCACCGTAAAAAGTCATGGCAGGATTATTGCCGGCACTGTGTCGGGTTTCAAAATAGCCGTCTTTCACCTTAGCGATGATAATTCGCCCCGTCGCAATTTTCGTTCCGCTACTATCCGAAATAGTCCAGCTTAACTTCTTGTTAGAAGTCGTAATAATGTTTTTACAATCCGCCGCCAACGCATGTTGGGTAACGCTGACCATGCACATCAACAACAAACTTAATAGAGGTAATTTGAAGTAAATCATCGGTTGCAACTCCTCAAGGTTGACAGTCAAAATTGACCAAATATGATGTTATTGTAACAGGAACTTACGCATTTATTGATAATTCAAGATATTCTTAAAAATTCTTACCGACAACCGTCATTTTTAGGTGAGATTGCCAATTCCATCTCGATGAAACTGCGTGATGTTTCGCTCGTTATTCTAAAAGATAATTTGTGAAGAAAAACTGTCATGGTGAATATTTTGCCGAATGGACATGTTTTTTGCTTAAATGAACAGATTAAGTTACAATAGATAATAAATTGAAGCAACTATATTTAATGAATTTATCCTGAATTCATCATTTTTCCCCAAAACTTAATTATACCCCTCGTTTTTACATTTTTCTGCTCATCTCATGTCTGTTTATACTACAGTTGAAGAAACCGAATTACAAGAATTTCTCTCGCACTACCCGCTAGGACAGTTGGTCGCGTGTCAAGGCATCACTGCTGGAATTGAAAATACCAATTATTTCGTAACGACCACGCAAGGACAATTTGTGCTGACCTTGTTTGAACAATACAGTTATGAAGAACTGCCGTATTTTCTTGAATTAATGGCATATTTAAATGAACATCAAGTGCCAAGTGCCCATCCTTGCCCTGATAACAATGGTCAATATTTGCGCTACTTAAATGGCAAACCGGCGGCATTCGTACAGCGATTGCGTGGTAAGGAAATGCGCCAGCCTACCGTTGAACAATGTGCGGTATTGGGGCGAGAATTGGGACATTTACACGTCGTTGGATGTGATTTCCCACATTATCGCGCCAATCAACGGGGCCCCTCATGGTGGCATGGCACAGGAAAACGGTTATTACCCTATTTACAAGGCACCGATGCCGCATTATTGCGTTCAGAATTGCGTTTTCAATACGGCTACAGTGCGATAGACTTGCCGCGGGGCGTGATTCATGCCGATTTATTTCGTGACAATGCGCTGTTTGAAGGCGATAAACTCTGTGGAATCATTGACTTCTATTATGCCTGCCACGATGTTTTATTATACGATGTCGCCGTTACCGTGAATGATTGGTGCAGTTTGCCCGACGGTGAATTAGATAAAATTCGTATGGACGCGTTGTTATCGGGATATCAAGAGCGTCGCCCATTTGCTGATGAAGAACGTCGGGCATGGGGCGTGATGTTGCGAGCCGCAGCATTGCGATTTTGGGTATCTCGTTTAAAAGATTTACATTTTCCTCGTGCTGGAGAGATGACGCACACCAAAAATCCTAATGAATATCGAGATATTTTGAAAACCCGCCTTGACATTCCCCCACTATCTCGACCCACTTACGTCCACCCCTTGCAAAATTCCGCTGCATCATTATGGTAGAACATCTCAATACAATTATTCCTCAAGAATTGGCAGGGTTACGACTGGATAAAGCCCTTGCTGAACTATTTCCTGATTATTCCCGCGCCCGGTTGCAACAATGGATTCACGACGGACAAGTGCGTTTGGATTCCGTAGTACCGCGCACCCGTGATAAAGTGAAAGGCGGCGAACAGGTTGAAATTACAGCGCAATTATACGATGAAGTCAGTTGGCAGGGCGAATCCATTCCGCTGAACATCGTTTATGAAGATGAAGATTTGCTGATCGTCAATAAACCAGTAGGATTGGTGGTGCATCCCGGTGCCGGTACGCCGGATCATACCTTGGTCAATGCCTTACTGCATCACGCGCCCGAATTGGCACAATTGCCGCGCGCGGGGATTATTCATCGTATCGATAAAGATACCAGTGGCATTCTCGTCGTCGCCCGTAATTTAACTGCGCACACCCACTTGGTTGAACAATTACAAGCGCGGGCATTTGTGCGAGAATATCAAACGGTTATCATGGGTCATCTGGTTTCCGGTGGCACGATTGACGCACCGATTGGCAGACATCCCACGCAACGCACCCAGATGGCAGTGGTGGAAAATGGCAAGCCTGCGGTGACGCATTACCGAATTATTCAACGTTATCGAGCTCATACCCACGTCCGAGTTAAATTAGAAACCGGGCGTACCCATCAAATTCGAGTCCATTTTGCCCATCAACGTCATGCCGTGCTTGGTGATGCGGTGTATGGACGGTTACAATTTCCCAAGGACAGCAGTGAGGCTCTGAAGGACGTGTTACGCAATTTTAAACGGCAAGCCTTGCACGCAGAAAAATTGGGCTTGATTCACCCACGCACGCAGGAATTTGTAACGTGGTCGGCTGATTTACCGGAAGATATGCAACAATTGCTTGCCGCGCTGGAATTGGATAAAAAACAACATGCTTGATTTCATCCTTCCCGAATGGACAGCACCCAAAAATATTCATGCCTATACCACAACGCGTCGCGGGGGCTACAGTCAATTTCCCTACGATAGCTTGAATCTAGCCGATCATGTAGGCGATATGGCTGAAACGGTAGCGAAAAATCGTGCGTTATTGCAGCGTGAGTTGGCATTGCCGAGTGAACCGATTTGGTTGCAGCAAGTGCATGGCATTGAGGCGGTGGCAGCAACGACGGTTGAAAATAAAAATCGTTGTGCCGATGCTGTTTATACCGATCAGGTGGGAAAAGTATGCGTGGTGCTGACGGCGGATTGTTTGCCCGTGCTGTTTTGTGACAAGGCGGGCACCAAGGTTGCAGCGGCTCATGCGGGATGGCGGGGATTGGCGGCGGGAATACTCGAACAAACTGTCACCGCGTTGGCATGTCCTCCCCAAGAAATTTTGGCATGGTTGGGACCGGCAATCGGCGCGCAAGCCTTTGAAGTGGGGGAGGAAGTTCGAGAAACTTTTATCGCCCAGTTGCCACAAGCTACACAAGCCTTCACTCCCTCGCGTTCGCACCATTGGTTCGCAGATTTATTTTTATTGGCTCGGCAACGATTGCAACAGTTGGGCGTACAAGAAATTTTTGGTGGAAATGACTGCACTTACCGCGACGCTGACCGATTTTATTCCTATCGGCGCGACAAAACCACAGGACGCATGGCGACGTTAATCTGGCTTGGTGAATAATTGCAATCAGTGATGAAGTTTAGCCACCCCTAAAGGGTTCTGAGTGCACCCCTAAAGGGTTCTGAGTGCACCCCTGAACTGCGTCACTCCCAAAGCAAATAAAAATCGTTTGGATTCCACAAACTCAAAGTTCAGTGTTATGCTTAAGTGGATAAAAATGAAGTTAATACTTTCTGTAGGAGTTACGCACTTGAGATGCTAACCCACTGATTTTATAAATGGAGTACAAATTTAAATTTGTACTCCGAAAACGCTAACTAACTGAATTAAGCCTAAGTTACGTTTTGAACTGCGTAACTCCTATTTCTGTTAAAATCAAACTTTCTTAATAGTGAGGTCAGTATGGCTATCTTAAAATGCGAACATTGCGAATATTCCAAAGAAGTCGCAAATTAGTATGCAGAAAAAACTGTTAAATGTCCTTCTTGTGGGCAAGCGGTAAAAGTTTATGATACGATTACCTTGTTGACTGCGTTTTCGGAACAACTGTCGATATTTCAAACCGAATTAACAGAATTAAAGCAATCGGTTGCAACTCCCTCATCGACTGCCATCAGCGAAGAATTTGCGGACACGTTGGCAAAAATTTTTAGAGAAAACCGAATTGCGATGGCGGAATTTAACGAAGCCACCAAACGGCGTGAAGTCATCACCGAAAAAACCGAACGACAAGCCCTGTTGTTAGCTCGTTTGGGGGTGGCGGGTTTCTTTACCATCTTGATAATCATGCTGTTTTTTGTTCTTAAATTTACCAATAACGTAGAATCCCTTTCTGAACAAATATTCACGATAGAGAATCATGTCAAGGTGAATGCTACCGATTTGGGAAACATCAAACAAAGTTTGCTCAAACTAAATACCGCCCTCTCTAGCGCAGATACTCAATCTTATCAAGAGATAACTGTTTCTGTTGGGGAATTGCAAAATTCGGTGGAAACCGTGCGTAACAAGATGAAAGAATTGACCAACAATATTTCTGAGATGCGGCAACAACTGAGTGAACTTTCAACTCAAGACGATGCGCAGCGATACCGTCCTTATCGTTGAGTTTTTGCGTCACTGAAATGCTCGAACTATCAGAATCGTTGCAATTGTGCAATGTTTTTTTCATTCACTTGATTTAAATCGAGGTTATCATGAAAGATCACATTCTTTCTCGTCTGTTTTATGCGAGTACAGCCACTGAACATTACTCTCCGTTAGAAATAGGAGATATTTTGGAAGCCTGCCGAAGAAACAATCCCCCGTTAGATGTGACTGGGATGTTATTTCTTGGGAATGGTTATTTTCTCCAATGTTTGGAGGGTCCCAGAGCCAATGTCAATACGATATACCATAAAATACTGAAAGATCAACGTCACACGGATATTCATATTCTCGAATTCAAGGAAATAGCGGTGCGTCATTTCGCCGATTGGACGATGAAATATGTACGTTCTGCTGCGGTGATTGAGAAAATCTTGAGAGAAACCCGGATGAAAGAATTTAATCCGTATGAATTGGATACCGTGACACTGAACATGATGGGGGAAGCGTTTCGAGCTTATGTTGAACCCACAACTCCGGTAGAGAAAGAAGGGGGTGGCTGTCAAGAAGAGAACTGGGTTGAATATCATGGATATGTTCAAACGAACTTAGTATTACATCTATTACGCCATGCTCGACATCTCAACCAGTTGTTTTTATTAAACATGATTTCGTAGCGAAGCACGTTTCAATATTTTATTGTAGTTAGAATCAATTGGCTAGAAAAAGTCGAGCATCCCGTTGTAGTCCTATCGTTCTTCACAGGATTCAGCCGACTGTTGCGTCAAAAATAACTCAGCAAGTTGTAAATCTTGAGGATGGGTGATTTTGATATTATCGGCATGTCCTTCAATTAAAACAGGATGTACCCCTTGACGTTCCATTGCTTGGGCATCATCCGTGACCGTTTCTCCTTGGGCTAATGCAGTTTGTAAAGCATCGGTCAAGGCGTGCAATCGGAACATTTGCGGCGTTAAAGCGTGCCAGAGATCAGTGCGACTGATGGTTTCACTTACCGAATTTTTGCCAGACTGCGCCCGTTTCATGGTATCTCGCACCGGAAGAGCCAATAGCCCCCCCACCGGATGTGCTGCCAACTCTCTCATTAATTTTGTCATATCCGCCACTCGCACACAGGGACGCGCCGCATCGTGAACCAGCACCCAATCATCAGGATTTGCTTGTAATGCCAACGCGTTCAAGCCGTTAAGCACCGAATGACACCGTTCTGCCCCCCCCAGCACTCGAAGCAGTGGCACTGTCAAGTCCATTGTCAATGTATCCCAATACGGATCATGTTGCGCGAGACACACCCCTATTCCAGCAAGCGGCAACTGGGCGAGTCGTTCTAACGTATGTTGCAATACCGTTTTTCCCTGCAATGTTAAGTATTGTTTTGGACAAACGCTACCCATGCGAGTGCCAATACCGGCGGCGGGCACGATTGCCCAATAATTCAATTGATTATTCGACGAATTGATAGAATTTCTCTCCCGGTTGAATCATGCCAAAATCGACCCGTGCTCGCTCTTCTAAGGCTTCATGACCATTTTTTAAATCAATAATTTCAGCCACTAAACTGTCATTGCGTTGTTGCAAACGGGTATTTTCTTGTTGTTGCCGTTGTATCAAAAGTTGTAATTTTTCACTGTCCGCGCGCCCATCCTTACCCCACCACAATTGATATTGTAGATGAACAAAAAAAATGACTAAAATTATCAGTAACCATCCACGCATCATTGCTACGGTCTCGTGGGCGCGCCTACGGCAACATTTTCATCATTTTCATCCAGAGGACGCAGCGGCACCGGGCTCGTGGCGTAATCGGTTGTAAATTCCTCACTATCGACCAATGCAGAAGGTGGGGCAGGTATCCAATCGGCTGAAATGGTCAATTCCGCAGAAGGTGGCGGTCGGACATTTTTCAGAACATTTTTCAAAGGAATTTGCTGAGTTTGCTGAATTTGTGGGGAAGTGGGCGTATTTTTAGACGAATCACTATTGCGAATATACGGATTCCAATCCTCCGGACTCAGTGGTGGATAGGCAGAAAATTCGCCGGAAACAAACGGATCATTCATCAAATCCCATGCTCGTTGAGGATAGGGCGTGGTGGAAAAAGTGCGATTATACATTCTATCTGCATGGGACTGCCAGTAATCTTGCGAAAATTGTGGCGGCATACGGTCACGTTTGCGACGTGGCGAATCGTGTTGTGGATAACGATCCTCATCTTGATACGGTTCATCAGTGATTTCGCTGCGATAACGAGGCATCTCCCGCGTTTCTCCATATAATTCACCACGATAGCGAGGTGTGTCAGGATTCACAACCTGTGGACGCGACTGAGCGGCGGGATTGGGCACACAATAATCTGCCGTTTCTGAATGGACATCAAGAGCTTGAGAATCAGTGAGCGGACGGTAATGTGTGGTATTTACGTCAGTATTTTGCCAGATGTTGTTAGGTTGAGAGATATTTTCTGAGGAAGGCGACACTACCCACACCTTGCCGGGATAGAGGACACTCGGATAGACCGTTGTTTTTGCAGCAGGATTCGTGTTATTCAACGCGTAAAGCGTGCTTGCCCAACAGAGTAAAACTATCCATGAGATGTTTACAGCGCGGTTTTTGAAGTTCATGCGTATGATAAGGTAACTTAAACAACAGTAGCTTATTATATAGTGATCTTAAATCGTATGCAGAAAACCAAACATTCATTTACATCGTCAATACAAATATTTGAAGATTGAAACGATGAACTGATTGTTTCATTTGGAATAATTTGCGAACACGCCATGTTGATGAAATTTAATTGTGTCACTCTCAAAGCAAACGCAAAATGGATAACAGACAATGCAATCTGCTATCCATTCTCTAGGGTCAATCCAATTCCCTACTCACTATTGTGCACAAGAACATCCCCAATCACATGCACTTAGCGCAGGCAAAACTGAAAAACGCATGGCTTGTTTGCCATTATAAACCACAGTACCATCCTTCAAGCGATAACCCGTATAAACCTCAAACTGTCCTGCGCCATCACTCAAATCGCCGGCAAAAACTGACAGATCAATTTGTTCCGGCAATTGCTTAAATGACTGTAGCGGTTGCAAATTTTCCACCTGTCCGTCCCACAATGCCCAACCTTGATCCGTTTTCATATAACGAAATGACTGACCCTTTTCATCAGTATGTGCCACTGCGACCAACACTTCACCCGCTCTTTTGACATGTTTGGCATCCAATCGAACCGTCATTGCAAGTTTCAACGATTTCGCATCTTGGCGGGATAACACGGTTTTATTTGCCTGTTCGCCATTATCCGTGATGATTCGAGAGGTAAATAAAGTCGCTACCTTCGCAAGCAATTGTCCGTCACTGTTGATGCCAATCGCATGATTTTGCAAATCACTGAGCACCGCTTCTGCTTCATTCGCCGTGTGCAAATTGGCGAGTTCGGGCGCATTCGACTGGGCATCAGACAACGTTTGTTGCTGACATTTTTCTGCAACTAACAAGCTGTTACCCGTTTCCAAACGCACATGTTGCAATTTTGTCCCCGCCTTCACTTGGGTTTTCAACAACCGAGCCGGTGCACTGGCATCTCCCAACAACTTACCGGCGATTTTACCCCCGATAATTTGCGTATTCGGCGCAAGTTGCACATCCAACATCACCGGTTGAGACAACGCGGCATCGTGTTCAATCACAATCGTGCCATCTAACACAATGTTTTGTAACGAACTTCCCGCAGCAATGATGACATTTGACACGCGAGCCGGCGCAGTTGGATCACCTATAATTTTACCTGCCAAACGTCCCCCTTTTAACGTCGCCGCGGCTGCCAGTTGCACATCACGAATCACGCCCTTGGGACTTTTATTGACAATCGTGCCCGACAACGCGCCACCAGATAACAAATAGCCATAAAATTCAATGTCTTGTAACTCGCCCTTGTTCAGCACGGCACCGGTTAATTTGCCTCCCGTTACAATGGCTTGCGGTTTAATCGTGGCATTGGTGAGCCAACCTTGATTGGTTACTCGTCCGGCAAGTGCGGCATTTTGCACATTACCATCGCCATAAATCGTGATATCTTTCAAGCTGTTACCACCAGCATCACAATTTTTCGCCACCCCTCCAGAAATTTCACACGTTGCTATTGTATGATTCTCCGAAGTGCCATCAGGTTCAAAATGCGCGGTACATTGTTTATTATCAGTCAGTTCCACCACCACTGCCGCAGCACTGCCCTGACAATCCCCAGTCCAGCCTGCGAAAATAATGCCCTGCGTGGGTTTCACCTGTAAAGTGACACGAGTTTTGGCGAGATAATTTGCCGTACATGTCGCACCACATTTGATGCCCGCAATCGAACTGGTAATGCTGCCATCGCCAGAGCCTAACTTATTGACAGTCAAGCTGTATTTAACCGCAGGTGCCGCTGAATATTCATAAGCTCCAGCATCGACTTCAAGTTTACCATCGCCATTTCCATCGCTGACACGAGGTTGATAATCCACATCCAAACTCACTTTTTGCTCAATTGACCCATCGCCTTCGGGCAAATCAATATCCGCCAAATCCGAAGAAATATTGTCATTGTTACCCATATCTATCGCGGGAGAAGTCGCTTGCAAATGTAAATCGCCATTGCCCAACGTCGCCGCGCTAAAATCAACCGGCTTGATAAACAACGGATTTTTATTTTTATTCGTCCCCTTGCCAAACGTGGTACTTTGTACAATCGAATGACTGATCACGGTGCGACTATTGGCATCATCATTAATGGGTTCTTCGGCTTTTTTCGCAGTTACTGCATGATTATCCCACAAGATGCTGTTTTGAATCACCATCCGACTGTTTACGTTGACAATACCGCTGTCCGTCGTCGCTGCATTACCGCTGATCGTAACGTGATTTAAACGCGGTTCGCTTTGCCGATTCAACATCACCGCAGCACGATTGGCAATATTTCCGTGAATAATCAAATGACTGTAAAATGCTTGACTCACAATATTGACCATTGCCCCGCCCTCATTTGCCTGATTATCTTGAATCACACTGTGACTTACAACAGGACTGCTACGGTCATTATACAAAGCCCCTGCTTGTTGACTCGCTTGGTTGGCAGTGAATGAAACTCTGGCTAAAATCGGATTGCTTTGTGCCAAATTCGCCAGTCCCGCACCCTGAACCGCTTGATTTTCATTGAAAACCACATCTTTCACTACAGGATGACTGGAATTTTCGTTGCACATTCCGCCACCTTGTTTAGCGTAATTGTGAGAAAATGTGACATTCACGACCTTGGGACTGCCCTTGTCATTCCACATTCCCCCGCCACAATCATCAGATTCCGCATCTGCCTGCCCCGCAGTCACGTTAAATCCGTCAAAACGAGTGGTTGCATCCGTCGCATTGCCCGTAACGACGTGATAACTATTGTCTGTCATGACATTGGGTTGCCCGATATCTCCTGACAAAATCGTGACGTTATCGCTCAAATTCCGCTCAGACAACGCAGTTTCTGCCCCTGCAAATCCACCATACAGCGCAAGATTTTGACGCAATTTGAAACTCGCCGTTCTATCTGTGGTTGATGTGGGTCGATAAATTCCTTTCGCCACCCAAATTTCTCGGACGGTATCACATTGATTTGCATAGTTTAACGCCGCGTGCAGCTCTGAAAATGCGTCTGTCCATGTCAATCCCGTTGCCTGACCGGTTGCCGCCGAATTCACATACAATCGAGTCGCAGCATAGCAACCATTGGCTAACTGTGAGGTTTTTATCGTGGCTTTCGCTCGCAGATTGTAAACTTTTTGTTGTGCAGTGAATGACCATGTAGCGGCATACATGCCCTCAACCACTGGTTTCAAAGTCAATTGCCAAGTGACTGTTTGTTGCGGTTCTAAAGTCACACTGCTCGCCATATTTCCGGTCAATTCGGGGGGCAGGGCGAAATCACTCAAGGTTATCGACTGCAACGCATTGTTTTTAATCATCACTTCCCGCGTCGCGGTTTCTCCCACATTTAACGCACCAAAATCCAATTCGGTCGCATTGGGATAAGAAACCGTCAGTTGTGCATCATCTGCCAAAACAACCTTCGCTCGCGCTGCAAATTGATAGCGTTTGCCCGCTACATTGAAGGATAATTGACCTAACACGGATAATGGTTGAGTCGTATCCAAATGCACAGGAATGTTGACAGTTTGCCCTGCGGACAACGTAATTTCTGAAGTATTTTCAAGCAATAAGCCCGGTGGCAGTTGTAAACTTTCCAATACGAGGCTACGCGCCGTTTTATTTTTCACGGTCAACGTTTGGCTGACAGCCGTTCCAACCTGTACTGTGCCAAAATCCAAGTCATTGCCTTCTAAGAAAATTATCTCCAAATCATCCGAATCCACACTGGGCGCGTCAGCAAACTCTGCGATACATGTGGTATCCTCTTCCAAATTCACTATCCCGTTGGCGCACTCAGGATTCCACCCCACAAAGACCGATCCCGGTTCTGGCTGGGGCGTGAGCGTCACTTGGGTGCCCCGGTTGAAATATGCGTCGCAATGAATTGAAGTTGCAGCAATTTCTGGAGCAACACACGCCGTTGGCAACTGTCCCGGAGTCGATGGCAAGGTTTCTGAACTGCATTGTACCCCTTGAGGTGAACTGGTAATGCGTCCCTGTCCCTTCCCCTGAGTTTGCAACGTTAATTGCGACCCCAACATTTCACTGCCAATCACTTGCAATGGATAAGTCACAGTTTTTCGAGACAAATCATTGGTGGTTAATTGCAATGTCGCGGTGCGAATCCCCATATCTGACGGTTGACATTGAATCGTCACGGTTTTACGTTCCCCGCTACCATCCTTGATTGCAATAGGGAAACTGGGTTTAAGCACTTTAAAATCAGTCGGATGGCTGCCACTCAACGCTGAACTGGTTGATTTCGTCACCAAATCCACAATCAAATCGGCATTCGCAGTTTCTTCAATTTCAAAATGACGAGTTGCCACCTGACCGACCTGCACCGTGCCGCAATCAATTGTTTCATTAGGCAAAACGGGCGAAGATTGATAACCCGCCGACACTGCCCCGCTGTTGCACACCAAATCGTAACTGATTTCAGGTTTTGCCACATCATTACTGGTCAAACGGAGTGTGGCTTTGCGCTGTCCTTCTCCCGTCGGTTTACATCTAATTTGCAACGTCCGTTCGGGTGTGCCATCGGGAATATAAAAATGCGTTTTCCCCCCTGTAAATGGCGAACTGTCTGAAATATCTAAAGAAAAATCTTGGGCATGTTCCCCATCAATCAATGGCGAATTCTGCCCCACATCCAACACCGCCGTCCCTACTTCCTGTATCACTAATAGCGCAGTCGCGGTCGAACCCAAGGTCGCATCCAACGTAATGGTACTATTTGGTGCAGGTTTGGAACTGTAACTTGCCCCCACCGCTTCCTGTCCAGTGCATTTTAGCGTGTATTGTGGCTGAGGTAATTGCGGATCGTTGGACACCAAGTTTAATTGTGCTTGTAAATTCCCGATCACTGTTGGAGCACATTGAATACTCAGCGATTTTGCCTTGCCCGCGGGAATGGTGACGGGTAATTCTTTGACTTGAAAACTCTCTGTTTCTTTACCCGTCAACAGCACCTTGTCTTTATCGACAATTAAGTCGCCATTACCGGTATTTTTAATTGTCAAACTTTGTTTAGAACTTTGCCCTATCGAATTGATTCCCAAATCAATATCGCCCTTGACCGGATAATTGACAGAATTGTAAATCGGCAAATACCCCGTGCATTGCAGTTGATATTGCGGATGCGGGAAATTTTCCACCGCCTTACCATGAATATCGGTCGCTACCAAGTTCAATGTCGCCGTCCGCACACCCATCGCCGAAGGTTGACATGTCACAGTCAGGGGAACAGGCGCGCCCTCGTCAGCAATATCCAACGGGAAATTCGGGCTGATCACTTTGAAATCTTTCGCATTTGCACCCGTCAACGCCACTGCCTCCGGTTGCACGCGCAAGGTATCATTGCCAATTTCCTTGATCAGAATCGTCGCCGCGGGGCTAGTCGTGTTCAATACCACATTACCTAACTCAATGATTGCATTATCATTCGGCGCGGGTTGAGAGTCATACAAGGGTGCGACCGTGTTACTGACCTCACAACTCACTGGATAATCTAGCGTAGGTTGTTCGGGATCATTGGTCATCAAGGTCAACGTAGCGGTGTAACTTCCTGTTTTATCAGCATTACACTGCACTTGCACCTCTTCTGTCAAGCCAATTCCAATTTTGATCGGAATGGACACGATACTAAATGCCGCCGCCCCGTCACCGCTGAAACTGGGATTGCTCAATTCTAATTCTTCAGAAGCTGTGGCAGCATTTTCTAACGTAATGGTTTTAATCTTATTTTTTGCACCTTGTTGAATCCGGTCAAAGCTAATTTTTGATCCTTTGGCAGGCGAGAGGCTGACCAGCGGTTTGCTCTGCTCAATGCTACAAGTGAAGGTATATTCAATCACCAATTTTTTCGGATCGTTGGTCGCGAAACGCAATTTTGCGCTGTAATTTCCAGGGGTTGCACCTTCCGCATCACAAACCACATCAATATTGCCTGAACCACCCACTTCAATCAGGGAAGGTTGCGAGATCAGTTTGAATAATTTGGTATTTTGACTGCTGATCAGTTGGTAATCATACAGTTTTAGCGCGGTGGTTGCTGTTTTGGCATTACGCACCCCAATTTTATACGTTTTGCTCTTATTGACGCGCACTTTTTCTATTGCAATCAGAGAATTTTCTGCTGGGCTAAAAATTGCTACCGCAGCATCTCCTAAGCATTTCAATTCATAAGAAAAACTCAAAGCATTGGGTGCATTCGTGGTTAAAACCAATTTTGCCGTGCGTAACCCTCCCGCGGTAGGTTGGCAAGTCACTGGCAATTCGGCGCGACCTTTTTGTAAAATCGTTATCGGTAACTTGCTGGAATCTAAATGAAAATCACCCTTATTTGCACCAACCAACGTCGCACGGGTAATTTTTAACTGAGTCGCCCCTTTTGCCTCAGCCAGTTGAATGCTCTGACTGTTGGTATCACCGACGGCGACCTTGCCAAAATCTAAGCTGGGCGGGGTGTTAGACTCAAACCATGCCGCCTTACCATCGCATTGCAAGGGATAGGAAAGATGGTTCATCGGCGCGGGCAAATTGGTGTGAATCTCGAAAGTTGCGGTGCGTAAACCGACATCTGTGGGTTTACATTGGGCTTCAAAGCTATAAACCTGTCCGGGTTGAATAACCAAGGGCGCGGCAGGAGTGGGCAAAACTTTGGGTTGTGTGATTGAAAAATCAGCGGTCGCGTTGCCCGGTTGGGTGATTAATACGTTAGTAATCAATAAGCTATCTTTACCCGACATTTCTGTCACTGGAATGCGATACACGCTACCCTTGGGGTATTCTGCCCCAGTAAAAATAAGAGGGGTTCCAGGTGCCGGTTGCGAGAAAAATACGCCTTGTGATGGTTGCGAATATTCCAAACACCACTGTTTCAAGTTGCCAACGGTTTGATTATAATCGTGATTATCGGTAACGATGAGCGTCCATTCGCCAGCGGCACTCATGCCATCAAATGCACTCAATGGCTCATTTGGCTTATAAACCAATGCGTTATCATACGCGGGATCGGTACTGGTACACTCGGTTTCTGCGACGTGACTGGCAGCATCACTCAACAGTAACTCACTGAAATTCTTACCAGTGCAGCCGTATTTGTCCGCGGGCATTCCCGGTTTATCCAACACTTTGACCACCCGGTCGCCATGTTTCAACGTGATGGTCAATTCGCCAATATGTTGATGAGTAATACTCAAGTCTTTGAGACGCAAGCCATAAATAGTGCTGGGGTCAGCAACGGTCAACGTGTGACTCACGCCGGCAATATTATTGTCAGGAATCAACGCATTAGGAGTTGCACACACGGTTTGCGTCGCAGCAATCGCTTGGGGACTGAGCGCGTTCAAGCCGGTGAGCAAGACAACGA
>DYNO01000057.1:15376-16893 GCA_020721025.1 Thiomargarita sp.
ACATCATCTTTTTAATTTTATTGGCAACCACATGTTAATGCACAAGATTCTGCGGTTCGAGTGACTGCAAAATTCAAAGGATTCTGACCGTTGAATACCAGTGTACCATCTTGCAAACGATACCCCGCATAAAGGCTGAATTCGCCCCCTTGATTGCTTAAATCACCCGTGAACACTGAAAAATCAACGCTGGCGGGCAATTGTTGATAATTTTCCAACGGTTGCAGATGTGACAACTGACCATCCCAAATTTTCCAACCCGAAGCCGCTTTCATATAACTGACTGTTTTATCGGCATTCTTATGTTGCACCACAACCAACGTTTTTGCAACTTTGCCCAGATGTTCCGCCTGTACCGTGATATGAGCCGATAAATTCACATTTTTGGCTTCTTCTTGTGATAATACAGTTTTATTGGCACGTTTGCCCTGTGACGTGGTTAATTGCATCTTAAAGCGTGTGGTGCTTTCTGCTTGTTTTCCGTTAGGATTCAATGCAATCGCGCCACTTTCTGCGTCATCTGTCGCGGTGGCATTTTGATCTACGGTATCGTCTAACTGTGGATCAGCGCACGTTTTTTCATCCTCAATTTCAACTTGATCGTCCAAAATCACGTTTTCCAACACAGTGCCTGATTTGATCAACAGATTGGATAAATGCGCCGGTGCTGCCTCTTCTCCCGTTAATTCACCTGAGATTTTTCCACCCCGTATCTTGAGGTTGGGAGCGAGTTTCACCTTGGTCATTTTTGTCGTTTCGTGCGATACATCTTGTTCAATAATCACATCTTCTTCCAAGAGAACGTTGCTCAATGAGGTGTCGCTGGTCAAAATCACTTTGGAGAGGCGAGCAGGAGATTGACTATCACCCACGATTTTTCCAGATAAGCGTCCGCCCAAGATTCTGGTGTTGGCAGCTAAACTGACATCTTTGATCACGCCGCGCACAATACCGCCAGCAAAACAAACATTTGGCGAGTTATTTTTGATTACGCCCGACAATTTGCCGCCGGACAGCACATCGCCGCGAAATTCAAAGTTACTCATTTCGCCCTTGTTGATAATTGAACCCGTGACAATGCCGCCGGTCAATGAACCCGTGTCTTCAATGGTAAGATTGGCAACCCAGCCCTTGTTGGTCAGCGGTTTGGTCACGATGCCGTTAGAGAGATAACCGGCTGAATCGACTTCAATTTTGCCGTCAATATCGCCGATGACCGCGCCACGAGCATTGCAAGAAATATTGGTATAACCCCTTCCTGTGCAGTAATTTCCGAGTCCGTCGTCTTCTTTTTCAGGTTCGGTTGCGAGCAGTTCAAATCGGGCAACACATTGTTTATGCTCAGTCATGTTGATAACCGTAATTGCCGTTTTGCCTTCGCAATGTCCACTCCAGCCGAGGAAGGTTGAACCGGCAGCGGGTTGGGCAGAAAACATCATCTGGGTGCCTGCGGGTACGGTGTGAGAACATTTTCCAGT
Organism: Thiomargarita sp.; assembly: GCA_020721025.1. Classification (GTDB taxonomy): domain Bacteria; phylum Pseudomonadota; class Gammaproteobacteria; order Beggiatoales; family Beggiatoaceae; genus DYNO01. The sequence goes on from DYNO01000057.1 coordinate 16,855, forward strand.
TCCACCATCGCCACAATTGATTGAATCTCCAGTAATTTT
>DYNO01000234.1 GCA_020721025.1 Thiomargarita sp.
GAAAATAGAAACAGCTTAATCTACATGGCTTAAAGATGTCAAATCGGTTCTATATTGAGACCTCATTCGTAACTGTCAGAATTCCCTTTAACTTTTTTGATTAGGAGCAGAAAACATGGCAAAAATTGGTTTATTTTACGGCACAGAAACGGGTAACACTCGCAAAGTGGGCAAGATGATCGCCAAAGAATTTGGTGGGGATGACGTGGTGAAACTCCATAGCACGGCGAAAGCAACCGCAGAAGACCTTGCGCAATACAGCAGCTTGATTTTCGGAATGCCTACTTTGGGCGACGGGGAAATGGAAAATAGCTTCAAAGCCTTTATGGAAAAATAGTTAGAAAGTGTTGATTTATCAGGTAAAACGGTAGCGTTGTACGGTTTGGGCGATCAAAATGGTTATGGACATGAATTTTTGGATGGCATGGTATTCATCTATGATAAAGTGAAGGCGAAAGGGGCAAAAATTGTCGGTTCATGGTCAACCGAAGGCTATGAATTCACCAAGTCTAAAGCGTTGTTAGATGACGATAATTTTTTCTGTTTGGCAATTGATGAAGACAATCAATCTGATGAGACCAAATCTCGCGTGCAACAATGGGTTGAGCAAATTCGCGCCGATTTAGGGGCTTAGTAGCTATTTTGCTGCAAGGGTAGTGATCAGATGTCAATGATAAAAGGTCAGTTAAAACAACAGCGTATCAAAAATTGAGCTACTGTTGAACCTGACCAAAAAATTACATTCTGGACACTACCAACAATTTGAAAGTAAACAAGTTCTCTTGATTTAAATTTTTCATGGAACGCTTTTATGGAAATTTGATGATGTTGATGACAAGCCGAGAAATTGACGCAACGCCAGTGGCAAATTGTACTCAATGTTCCTATCGACATAATCGCTTGACTGCGAATCAATGTCAGCCGGGAGAAGCGTGTGTGCGCGTCAAAAGCGGTCGTCAAATCGACAAATTTTTTCGTAATAATATTGACTTATCGGTTGATTACTTGCATGATGAATTTTGGGAAATTCGCGCGATTGCTGCCCGGTATGCGCCGATAGAATGTTTGCATGAATTGTTACAAGACCCGGATGAAACCGTGCGACGAGTGGTGGCGTATCGCGCACCGATTGAATGGTTAGATCAGTTAATCTATGATAATGATAGAGAAGTTCGGATCACTGTCGCAGATCGTCTGCCTGCCACTCGGTTAGAAGCCTTAGCGGTCGATCCAGATTATTTGGTGCGGGCTTATGTGGCGCGCCGATTGCCGAAGGGGCGTTTGTTTCGGATGTTGTACGATAAAGACCGTCAAGTACGCAAGGAAGTGGTGGCGCGCCTCCCTGAAGTCAGTTTGGGATTGATGGCGGATGATCCAGAGCCGGAAATTCGGCGGGTGGTGGCGGAGCGAATTGATGAAGAGTCATTGATTTTATTGGTGAATGATCCCGATTGGGTGGTGCGTTACATTGTGGCGCAACGGGCTCCTTTGGAAATTTTGCCGCGTCTGCAACGTGATCCTGAAGCAGATATTGTTGAATTGGTGAGTCAACGTCTGAATTCATCATCGGGATAGCTTAAAAATATCAAGCAGTGAATTACAATTTTCATAATAACAGTGGCTTACGCAATAATATCTCATTGTATCCCTTCGTGACCAAATCCTGCAATTCACCAATTTCAATAAATCCCTCACGTTGATAAAACTGCCGGGCTTGAGGGTTGATGGCGGAAACCAATGCCCACAGATTTGCATTTTTTGCTTCTGAAATCAATTGATTGGCAAGCCATTGAATTAACGTATGCCCAATACCCAAACCTTGTTGTTGTGGAAAAATTGCCACCAGTTCAATATATGCCCCGCGCAACCAAGGATAACGCACACACAATATTCCCGCCAAATGCTCGGTCATCACAGCATATTTGTATAAACACGCATCTTCTCGCTGTAAATAATGGGACAAGGTTGTTGCTGAATATCCCAAAGTTTGCCAAGGGTGCATGTGGGATAATTGTTCACTGATTTGCTGGATATCCGATGGCTTCAGGGGAATCAAGCGACAGGAAGATAATTCGTAACAGGTTGTAGAAAAAGGGGAAGTCATGGCGAGTTCACGGAATGGTTGCAAAATTGGATGAAAAACAATTCATTACAGTTTCCGTCCTCCGCCGAAATTCAACACATCTTCATAAATTGCGGTGAATAACACATCAAGAGCGATGCAACTTAATGAAATTATGGCAGGTTCGGCATAGGTGTTGAGACTCCAGCCCGTTGCAACACGTTGATAATGTTCAATCCAAGGCTGATCTTGTGCGATGATTAGATAAGATTCTAAACTTTTAATACGTTGATATGCAAGTAATTTTTCGCGTTTGTCGATATGCTGGGTGCTGGGCGACAACACTTCAATAATTAAACAGGGCTGGGTGAGATAAAATTCCTCAGTTTCTTGATCAGCGTGACAGGTGACGACAACATCGGGATAATAAAAGCAATTTTCCGTCGCAACTTTCATATCCGCCATATAAACTCGACAAGAGGTGCCGCGTATCTGGGGGCGAATTAAGGAGACGATATTAGTAGCGATTTGGTTATGCGCCTTGCTTCCACCTGCCATTGCAAATAAATAACCATCGACATATTCATGACGTAGCGTAGCTTGTTGTTCTTGTTGTAAATAATCTGCTATTGAGGTCGGTGCGATAAGGGTTTGAGCAAGCATCTTTGAAGTCCAATCCTCATGTCTTAGCAATTTTATAATTTCTTTTAGATAACTAACTTCTTGTTGCAGGCTTTCTATAATAAGCTGCTGTTTTTCTAGTTGATATTTGTATTCTGATTCTGTGAATTGTAAAACTCTCACAGCCGTGCAGCCCACCACCATTTTATCATTAAAAGTTTGGTGGGCTACATGATTTTGATATGGATTATTCGACGATGTTTAAAATCACATCCAACTGATCTGTACCATCTTGTACGGTGTATTTGACCGTGCCATCGGGTTGAACCACAACGTTAGTCGCCGCTTTTTCCCCTTCTGCAAGAGGAGTTACTTGCGCGTCAAATTTGGCAACCCGCAGTTTCAACTTGGTACCCTGATACTGTACCGCCAATGTGCCATCTGCATTTAACTGCACTCCTTCAACACCTTCCATCTTCTTTGCTTTGTCAATAAATTTGTCAGGAAGAGGAATCGTTGGCATGATTTTCTGTGCAGTCCCATCGGCATACACAATTTCTCCCGTATTTTCGGTAACATGCAATCCCGCTGCCTTGCCTGATGTCGCTGGCATGACTATCGGATCAAAGACCGCCACACGTACTTGTTTTGGTGAAGCCTCGTCTTGGCGCGCTTCTAGGATGGCTACCCCACGTTTATCCACGCGCAATGTCCCCGCTGCTCCCAAAGTTTCTGCGACTTCCTTTGGATATTTTGGGGTGGCAATCACCTTGACTTGTTGCTTATTGGATGTCGTCAGCACAAAATGACCTGTTTCATTCTGAGCTAATCCAGTGGACGCGTCTGTCGCGCCTTGCACCACCCCTTCAGCTTCTGGCACGAAGGCAAAGGTAACACCAGTCGAAGTTCCTGTCCCTTCCACCGTCAATGTACCGCCATCTTCCTGTTTTATCGAAAAATCCGGATAGCCGGCAGTTTTCAAGCTCTCATTCAAGCCATTCAACACCGTTGCCGTGCTCGTCGTATCAGTCTGTCCACCTAGAATAAACGCTTTATTCAAATCGGGTAAACCCGTAGGTACGCTGATCTTGACCGTGCTGTCAAATTTAACCGCTGTCTTGGTCGGTAAAACTAACGCAGCTCCCGCTGGTGGTATTAAATTACCATTGTTATCAACGTTCCAACCTTCGGGGAGACGATCTTGAACATCTTGCGGTTTAATTTGCGTCGCGTCCAAGTTCATCAATACCTTACCGGCTTCTTTGGTACTCAACAATTTCAATTCAGCGGGATCGAGGTTTTTAAAATGTTCTGCCGGCAATTTTTGCAACACAAGGGGAGGTAATGCGCCAATTTGCTGGGCTTTTAAACCAACCATTGCAGCGACAGGCATTTTTTCAACTTGTTCTGGTTTCAAACCTGCCACGCCATCTGTGGTTAATTGCGTCAATTGGGCTGCCTTGATTCCTTGGAATGCAACCGCGGACATATCCTTTACATTTTGTCTGCTAAACGCACCAAACGCTTTCGCGGGCAATTTAATCACTTTGACCATGTTTAACGTTGGAATATCGGTTTCGGTTAAACCAAAATCTTCTAACTTCGGTTTTTCCACCGTTGGCGTGGTTGGCGTGGTCGTTGGTTTAGGCGTAGTTGTTGTCGGTGTTGTTGTTGGCTTAGGTTCGGTAGCCGTTGGCGTAGTTGTGGGTTTAGGTTC
>DYNO01000058.1 GCA_020721025.1 Thiomargarita sp.
TGAATTGTGTGGCTTGTGCTGTGGTTTCTAAATTAATGAATTGCTCTGTCGCGTCAAGTTCAACAGTATATTTTTCAACAGATTCAGTAAGTTGTTCAGCCGCGTCGAGTTTTAACGTGGATTCTTCAATCGGTAGTTCAGTTGTGTCGAGTTCAGCGACAGATTTTTCAACGAATTCAGTGGATTCTGTAATTTGTTCAGCCGCGTCGAGTTTTAACGTGGATTCAATCGGTGGAGGAATTTCGATAATTTCAGAAGGTTTGATTTCAGGTTCGCTAACTTGTTCAACGACTGATTGATTTTGCAGATGTTTTGCGTCGTCTAACAACACTTCAAGTAGCATTGGAGAAGCCGCGTCATGAACGCAGTTTGCGAGATGCCTACAGACGGTAGAATCGGCGGGCGTGTACAAATAATTTGAGATAGACAGCGGTAAGCGTTCGATTTCGCTACATAATTTAAATCGTTGCTGTACATCCAAGGTTGGCAACGAGTTGATTTTTTCAAGCAGGTGCTCACACAGTTGGTTTAATCCAGCGAGTTGTGCAGTTTGCGCGGACTGTTGAATGGTGTTGATATATTTCCGACAACTTTCAATCGGTTGCGCTAACGCATCGGTGGGCTCTTCTGCACACAATGCCAGCGCGTGATAAAAATCATAAGCCTGCGCTGCTACTTGGTTATGCAGAGTATTCAGGGGATCAGGTTTGAGAATAGCGGACATGGCGTGAGTACAGGAGTAAAATGTGAGAGTTTAGACCTGTTAAGTTGGTGAAACTCCACAGGTCTGATGTTCCGATTATGCGTCTTCGTGACCGGTCGGTAATTTAAATACACGAATGGATTCAATCAATTGTTTAGAATATTCCACCAAACGATCTGTCTGAATGGTTTGTTCATCCAACTGTCTTGCGGTTTCTTGCGTGCTTTGTTGAATGACCTGCACCCGTTCCCGTAAATCGTTACTGATCTGGGCTTGTTGCCGTGATGCCATTGCAATTTGTTGCACCACTTGCACCAAGTTGGCGGTGGTATTCTGGGTTTCTTTCATCTGTTCACCCGCCCGTTCTGCGAGTCGTGACCCTTCCACCACCTGTTGAATGGTTCTGTCCATCGTGGCAATGGTGTCATTGGTTTCCACCTGAATGTTTTTCACCAATGCAGAAATCTGTGAGGTCGCATTCCGTGAGCTTTCAGCAAGCCGTTGCACTTCGTCCGCAACCACAGAGAACCCGCGCCCTGCTTCCCCTGCGGCTGCCGCTTGCATCGACGCATTCAACGCCAAAACGTGTGTCCGTTCAGCGATGTTATTAATGATGTCAACGATGGAGCTAATTTCTTGAGAACGTTCACCTAACCGTTTGATCCGTTTTTCAGTTTCATGAATGGTTTCACGAATTTCACCCATCCCATCGACAGTCGAGGTTACGGTTGCCAACGCGGTTTGAGTCGAACGAGTCGCTTGTTGGGCAATTTCGTTACAAGATTGAGCGACTTCGGCAATTTTGTTCATGGCTTCGGCAGCAGCAGATAATTCCGCCATCGTGGTATCAACAACGTCACGTTCTTTTTCCGCCATTTTAGAAACTTTGTCACCTTGCACTTTGACTTGCAAGGAAACCGCTTCAACGTCGTCAGAAATGCGCCGTACATTGAGCAACACCCGGCTGGTTTCGGTCGCCATCTGGTTAATTGCGTCTGCCAGTGGTCCAGTAACATCTTCAGTAACAGGTACTTGGACGGTCAAGTCTCTCTGTGATAATTGGAATGAGGCTTTTAACAATTCAATAATTGAGTTGTTGAGCATTTCATTTTCTTTCTCAGCTTTTGCCAATGCCGATAAGCGGTCGTCAAGCAAGCCATTGAACGCGTTTGCTAAAGTTTCCAATTCGTCACCCGTTTTAATGTCAGCACGAGCAGTAAAGTCACCTTCTGCAACACGAGTCACGGTTTCTTCTAAGTGGCTAATGGGGGCAGCAATCCGTCCGAAGAAGATAATTCCTGCGCCCCCTCCGAGAATCAAAATTGCCAACGCGATAGGGATAGAACCCGTTTGAATCTCAGTGGTTAAGGCTTCTAACCGTTCCAAAGATTCGGCTTCGCTAATGTCAGAGAAAATCGCCCAAGATAAACCGGTCACGTTAATTGGCGCGAAGGCGGATAACACAAAATCTCCTCGATAATCAGGGAATAAGTCGTAACCGGTCACGCCAGAAAACGCTGAACGCACCCCCGGACTGTCCACCCGTTGCAAGCCTACACTGGTGTCTTTTAAGGAGATTTCCTCGATACCTTCAGGTTCTAAACCCGAATCTTGAATTGCTGCGAGATAGCGTTCTTTGTCTTCAATCAACATCCGACTGTCATTACGCATGGTGCCATCGGACGCAACAATGTAAGTTTCCCCAGTGCGCCCCGATTCATCCACTCGCCACGCTTTGTTATACGTCATGATTTCGTTAATGGTGTCAATCGTTACGCGAAAAACCAGCACGCCAATTCGCTGTCTGCCGTCAAAAATTGGGGTACTCATGAAGGCTTCAGGCGTTTCATATTCGGGCAGATAATTGGCAAAGTCCACCAAACTTACTTGTCCATGAGGGGCATTACGGGCGGCGGCAAAGGCTTCGCTCAGTCCTGTTTTTGCAAACGCGCCATCAGTTAGGGAAGTGGCAAAATCTATATTTTTCAATGAAGAATAAATCACATTGCCCGTATCGATATCTACCAAATAAACATCGTCAATGTTAAATCGTTGTCTAAAATCATTAATCTGGCGATGATAATTTTTATGAAACCGGGTGTAGCCGGAAGCGTCCGCCGCATAACGGAATTCTTCCTTCGTTCCAAGTGGATTGGGATTGTTGGCAATGTAATAATATTGCAGCGCGACACTGTTATCATTCAACTGCTTGACCATTTCCTCCAAGTTACGATCTAGTTTATGATTGGCACTTTTATATTCGGTGCTAAAATCTTCGAGATAGTAACTTTTTAAGGATTCGCGAAATTGTCCCATTGGCAGTTGTTGCGGAATGGGCGGTCCATCTTCCATTTTCAGCGCGGCTTCTTGGGTAAATCGCGGAAATGCGTCTTTAAAATCTTTCATGGCACTGACTACGGTGCTGTCATCGGCATAGACTTGAATTTGGTTGTTGACTAGCCGAAAATAGCCTTCAATTTGTGATTTTTTGGTATCACGAATCGAACTGATGTGACTGCGCGCACTTTCCGTCAGTGCTTGTTGTCCCAACGTTCCTGCAATTTTACTGGTGAAATACGCGGTAATGAGTACCGGTAACACCGCTAAGAATGCCGAACCGAGAAACATCTTTTGACGAATTCTCATGCTTTAACTCCTTGAGATTAACGAAAAATACAGGACATTACTTTAAAATTTGGTGGTGCTGCACAGGTCAGGAAAATCAGTTATTTTAACCCAGATTTTAAACCTGACAGGTTTGAATCTCTGCAAAATATTGTCATCTTGACTGAATGTGGTACTATCTTACATTTAAGTAGCTATGTAGCTATCCGGTGCGATAATGATTCAAAAAATCCGTGATGATCAAAACTAAACCAGACTTCGCCATTTTTTTCATAGCCGAGATGAGTGAATGGTTTCAGGGCACTGGGGAGTGGTGGTAAATTTTCTAACTTATCTTCGGGAACAAAGATCAAGTGGATGGGGAGATCGTCTAATAAAATGGCTCCCGCATGATCACCACTCCCTAGGATTAATAACATCCGTTTTTTCTGTTGCTTGCGCTCAAAACTCAATAGCATGTTTAAATCAAACACTGGAACTAAATTACCTCGTAGGTTAATCAAGCCCAACAACCATGAGGCAGTATTCGGAATGGCACAGGTTTGTTTGAGTTCCGTCAATTCACTGATGGCATGTTCTCCAATCAATAAGCCAATGTTACCCACACGAAAACCCAAGCGTCGCATCGTTTCCACTTGTTGCATGTTGCGGGCGAGCGGGTCAGATTGGCGATTGAGGGGACGATTGAGCGCGTCACTGGGAATGAGCCAAGGAGTTTTTTTGCCGTTCGTAGGTACATTCATCATCTGAAAACCACTTTATTCATAAGAAGTTACCCCATTGGCAACGATTCGATGGAATCAATTAATAGGATAATTTTAAAATTTCATCTCAGTTTCAATCAGTTGGTGAGTCAAATTTTTCAACATACTGATTTTGAGGTTGATTTAAAACTATCCATTGGGTCGCGCTGTTTTCTGCCAACGGCTGTCTTGTTTTATTCAAAAGTATAAGCGAATTGTTGTAATGGTTTCGCATTGTAATGCAACATTTTTTCTTCACGACCGGGATAAGAAACCCATTCTGAATAAAGCGATTCTCTCTTGCCGGACTTGGCTTCACTCACCAACCTGGTATTTTCTAACCCATGACGTTTGATAAAGTAATTAACATGGCGCATGGTTTTTTTCATCGCACGCACATTACGCATGGCAGACAAGGCTTTGTTGGGAGTATCATTGAGCGATACACTGGCAATCTGAGTATCAAATTCCCGACGTGGCAGTTTGATCAGATCGGCAAGGGCATCTAGGGTGGTACCACGCCGCGTACCTTGCAAACGTTTCATGACGGAGAACCAAATGTCAAGCAAGGCTTTGGATAAATTGGGATGTTGTTTCAAAACCTCGCGTCGCACCACCAAGATATAATTGATTTCATCGGGTGTTTCGCGACTGTCGAATACGATTTGAGCCCCCTGATCCTTGATCAGCTTGGGAATATTGGGATTGGTTGCCCCAACGCCAAACACTTGATTATCCATAAAAATTTTTGGAATGTCGGCAGCAGTTGCAACATTTTGAATTTTAACGTACTGATTGGGAATGATTTGATTGCGTATGAGGAAACGGTCTAATAAGTAGTGTTCCGCTGAAAATTGTCGTACCGCGAAAGTTTTACCGCCGTAATTGCTATCATTACTGTTGCTGCGAACCAAAAGTGCCTCATTACCCTCACTGCGTCCCACCACCAAGATCACATCAGATTCGACATTGTTTCCCACGAACTGAATCACGGCTTCAATGTTAGTCGTTGCAATGGCATCAAGTTCTTTGTCAACAAACCGTTGCACCAATTTTGCTTGTTCATCTGTGGTGAATTCGATGCTCAGATGGTATTTATCGGCGTAATTTTGATAGCTATTTTCTTGCTGCGCTAAAAACCAAGGCATCCACGCGATATGATAACCCGCACCAAATTTAAGTTGCGCGACTTCATTCTTATTGGTCTTGGAATCATTTGCAGTTGGTTTTGCAGTTGATCCGCCTTGGGCTGGTTTGGCACCTCCACCACCCATAAAACTAGAGATATAATCGCATGATGTTAAGGATAATAGCAGCACAAATGCTAGAAATATTCGCGCTTTGATGGCAGTTTGATAAAACGACATAACGCATCCCTTATGTATGTGAATTGAGGCTGGCTCTAACCAACGAGAAACGGTTTGGGTATTATAACGAAACTGGAGGTTACTGAGTCGTGCTCACCCTGCCAATAGGATAATAAATTTTTTAGCAAATAACAAGTTATATTGGCAACTTAATGTACTACTTTAAGATTATCGGTAGTGGTCGTAGTGGTCAGTTGACAATTGTTTTATGGCTAGTAAAATCAATGGATTAAAATCTGAAAATCCTGACAAGTTTCGCACTGATAGACTTTTTGGCGAGAGTGAGATACGAAAGGTGATCATACCGCAAATTGAACATTGATATTAATCAATGTATCGTTATCCGTGCCAAAGCGAGCGCATATTAAATAAATATGTTTTGAATCAAGTAAATATCTCAGATGAGACGGCAAAATAACGTAACTTGACGTTTTGTTGAATATAGATATCGACGATGTGAGTATTTTTAATGGTGAATAACCGATTGCAGGACGGATCACTCATAATTACATTTGTCGAAGTAATGCAAATTTTATATTGTTTTAGAAGTCATGCAGTTTAATGTTCAATCTATTCAGGTGGTTGGTGCTCCAGCCCATTTCAACTGTGTAACTTCTATATTCAGCGAATTCGCAAGCTTGCATTTTCGCGCGTAGTGTGGAGACATCAGAATATGGAATGTTTTATTTGGTTCAATTTACAAATATGCTATCCGACGATAAAATTTGAACGACTAGATGATATAACGGGGAATTCAGATAAAATCTTCCGCCTCCGACCCGTGCGACTCACTTAGAACAATCGCTTGAATTTAAAGCAGTTATTGGTAGTGAATCGCGAAAGTCGGATTTTATCTTCTTTACAATTCAACTTAAAATCAAATCATTAGCGTGTTTTAGTGTTGAGGAAAGGGGTTTAACGCCTGCTTCCAACAAACCATTATTCCGTTCTTCGAGTTATTTCAATCAGTCGCCAAATGTTGGACAGTAAAATTAATGAATTGAATTGGTTACTATCCACCACTCACTTAAACCGTTGTTACACAGGTACTCAAAATATTTTGCTTCGTTGTCTTTTTTCGACAGGCGCGCCACAACAATGCAGTTATCAAACTGTTCCAAATAATTGACTGATCGTACAGTCTTTCTTTATTGAATCGGATTTATTCACGCGTTGTCCCACTTTAAGCAGACAGTCGAACATCGCGCGCATTCTCTAAAATTATTTAAAATGGTTGATTTGCTCTATAATCTGGTCTGGAGTATAAGGCTTTTGTACCAATGCCTTGCCCCCTTGCATCTCAGCCCACATTCTATCTGCTTTTTGTCCCTTACTTGTGACAAATACGATAGGGATATGTTTAGTTGACTCATTATGAGAAATTTCCCGACAGGCTTGATAGCCATCCATTTGTTGCATGACGACATCCATAAAAATCAAATCGGGTTTCTCAGCAGCGGCTTTTTCAATTGCCTCTTGTCCTGACGCAGCCGCAATCACCTTGTAGCCTGCATCTTGTATGATATTCTGGATGTTCATGCGGTCTACTGTTGAATCGTCGACAACAAGAATTTTCTGAATAGGCATCTTGGATACTCTCCTCGTGTTGTTCAGTTTTGTTGTATTGTGTTGTATGCCATGGATAAAGTTGACCGATCATTTTTTCTTAGGAAATGCTAGGATCACTAACACTCACTAACTGCCACATTACTTTGTGGGGCTGATCTACCAAGGTACAGAACATACAACATTCTGTACGCATTTCTATAGAAAATAAACGTGTGCCACTTCATTTAAACATCACAGGCTTGGTTTTTGCCGTAAGGTACATGTATCTTTTAAAGTGGAGCTTATTTCTACATGATTGACTACTTAAAAAACTGAGTGCCATCTACTTCTATCGTATGTAATCCATAATAAATCAAAATGAATTGTAGAAAAATTAGTGATTGTTGTCAACCTTCTCAATGACATTATCACTGAGTTATCGCAAGAATCACAGTTTTATCGCGTTGTATCCTCATTTTCTGTCACTACCAATCCGATCCTAAAAAGTTATGATTTATTCGGACAAAATGTGCGAATGATTCTCACTTTGTTCACGTCGTCAACACAACTGCTTGATTGCCCAAGTCTTAGACCCGCTTCCACCAAGTTAGTTTTCTTACGTGCATTTAGAGTCCCGCCGGATCGTGTCGTGGACTGATAGTCTTAACAACTATATCGGTTTAAGTTCAAAGCAGCGTTTTAAAGTCTCGCTGATTCTTGTCACGATTATAACTACTTAACAACTATAGTTATTCAGATTTAGCGCAGCATTCAAATCTCGGTCAATGACTAAACCACAGTCACAACTAAAAATCCTGTCTGCTAATGTCAAATTCTCTTGCTTTACCACACACTTTGAGCAAATTTTAAAGATGTCAAACCAGTTCTATACAACAACCTTCTAGTTTATATTTTATGTCGTGATTGTTGATAACCTATTCTTTTAATTGATAGGTTCGACATTTCTCAACACTAGATACTGTTTTTATCCATTGAATCATGAACTAAACTGATCTATTCTAACATAAAAAAAGGTATTGTACATTAGGTTAGTTGATAATCAGTTAAACTTTTAAAAAGCATTAATTATCAATCAGTTATGCCGCTGGCTGATTGGTATCGGGTAAAAATTGTCGAATGACTTCTTGAAGTTTCGCCTGTTCCACCGGTTTGGTTAAATAGACACTTGCCCCTGCCATCGTGCCTCTTAACTTGTCAAATCGTGAGCCCTTACCTGTCAACATGACTACTGGGGTATTTTTGGATTCTTTATGCGATTTTATTTCTTTGCACACTTTATAACCATCAATCCCAGGCAACATGAGGTCTAAGAATATGATGTCATAAACATTACTCGGTTTTTTAACAAATTCTAAGGCTTCTTCACCAGTTTCGGCAAAATCAATCTCCATTCCATATAAACCTAACTGAATTTCCATAGATTTACGCACCGGCAAACTGTCATCTACCACCAAGGCTTTATAACCACTACGTGATGTTCCTTTGGCACTTTGCACAGCATCATGGAGCGCAGCCGTTGCCGCCTCATCTAACACTTCTTCACCACCCACGACCAATTCAGGGACATATTTGTGTGACTCAATCGTGACCTTATCGAGCACTTCTAACACCCGCTTCAATGTCAATGGACGACGCAAGTAGATTTCGCTGCCATGGGACTCTGCTGTCGCTGCCTTGGTGACTTTGACTGCGGGAATATTGCCATGATGCACCGTAAAGCTACGCCATTCGTTCATCGCATTGGAGTCATCCGCATCCACCAATAAAATTTCAGCGGTGGCACGCTCAGTCGCACTGACCAAAACGTATTGCCGACTGCGCGAGGCTGCCAACTTAAAAATACTACCCAAGGTGTTTTGTTCATTCGATGCGAGACCGAAGATACCTACTTTAAAAACTTTATCCATTGCTACAGTTTCCTGTGTGTTAAGCTAGAAACTAGGGAAAAGCAACCGACGCCGAGCTTTGTGTAGAAAAAATGAACCGCTTCTACTCGAAAAAATAGCATCTTTAACGTTCCATGTCACATTTTTTTGGCTCAATAAGTTAAGTTTCGATAGATTGCTGTCAAGAGGTTCATCAATCATGATTTCGTCTATCTAACCAATGCGTTATTTTACCTCAATCTGACACTAAACAGTCAAACATCGCCACGCGACGCTTAAACATGCGATTTTTCCTGACGTTACTCACTAAAAAACCTATTGACATCCTGTGTTGCTCATTATTTTGTTTTTGCTATATCATACAACAACATAACTCAAAATTGACATCTTGTTCCGTGGCAACCGGACGCTCGTCACTCTGGGCTTGTTCAAAGAAGCGAATGGTAAAACGTTGTTTACCACCATTGATTTCAGGATAAAACACTGGCTCGGCGGGCAATCCAACCCGAATCAGTTGATAATCCGCTTGGGCATCTAGTTTGGACTGAAAAAAACCTTTTGTTGCAGTCTCTTGCGAATTTACCACATTATTGCGGATCATAAATAAATCCAATTCCATCCCATTACACAAAGGTTCTAACCGCATTAACCAATCACTGACTTCATTTTGTCGTTGTTTGGGATTTTTCTGCAACCAAAATTGATACACCGGCACATCGCTACCACTCGCGCCGCCGGGAATTCCATGACGTTGACGCACGGCACTTAACAACGGATGTTGTGTCAAATTTTCAACTGCGAGCGAGTCCATTTGTTCTAACGCGATCAAGATATTATGCGTCCTGTTTAACAGATGATTCATGCGCTCAATATCAGCTTTCGGAAGATGTTGCCACCGTTGCAAGGCTTGATAATGATGTCCTAAATCATTGATGAGATCATTTTTTAAGTCAACCCGCGCCAAAAAATCTAGGATTTCTATCAAGTTACCGATCACCTCCCGACTTTCCCACACAGAAGGACCCTTTAAGCGGTAAGTAATCCCATCAAACAGAAACTCAAGGCGCAACAAGTTTCTCACTCTATCATTCAGCGGCTGTTCATAAAATACTTTCTTTTTCACACAGAGACTCTCATATTGGGTGCAGCGAAATATCCCATACATCCGATGGATTAACCAGATGTCAAATGTTTGAGTTTAATGACTTGACGTATGCAACTGAATATTTTAAACGAGACTGAGATAAAATTCATGTAACTTGTGCACTTGAAGCGTCAGTGCGTTAAAATCTGTACTATTATCAATCACATCATCAGCACTTGCCAACCGTATTTCCCGACTCAGTTGGGCGCGCAAAATCTGCTCAATTTGCTTGGGAGATAAACCATTGCGCTGTTCCAAACGTTGATATTGCAAGGTGACAGGACTGTCCACGACGGCAATTCTATCGACTTGATGTTGTTGTTTGGTTTCTAACAGCAAGGGCACGCTTATAATACAATAGCGACTGTCCAATTGATTTATTTGATTTAAAATTTCAGCATAGATTTTTGGATGCAAAATTGCTTCTAATTTTTTGCGTTCCTCAACGTCAGAAAATACCCGTTGCCGCAGCGCGAGGCGGTTCAAATGACCGTCTGATTGTAACATTTCTGAGCCAAAAGTTTGCACAATTTCAGATAATGCTGGCTGTCCTCTTGCGACCAACTGATGCGAAATCACATCTGCGTCAATAATCGGCACGCCTAATGTTGCGAATATATTGGAAACCGCAGTTTTACCTGTGGCAATTCCACCTGTTAAACCTACTTTTAATGAAACACTCATGGCTATTTAATTATAGGCTCGAAATATTTGATAAGGTTGATTATTGGGCTCTAATCACGATAATTTCTCTTCCAATGCAACCATTAAATCATCTCGATTTCCAACGATAAATGGTGAATGCGTTGCAATGATTACATCAAAATTAGAGATTTTCACAATTTCTAATAAATCGGATAAAAATTGTTTTTGCCAAGAAATATGGAGTGAAATTTCCGGATCATCAATCAAAATCAAAGAGTTGGGTAGAATCGGAAAAAGCAAATTATAGATTAAAATGATTTGATGCTGTTCACCAGAAGATAATAACTCTGTAAATGGCAAATTTCGATATTCTCCTTCAAGTTTTCCTTCAATCACGAAACCGTCAGCACGATGAATCTTAATTTTCTTGTGCTTGAATTTGCGATTCACAATGTTAATCAACAACTTAATTCGCTGCACAAAATCATCTAAAACACTGAGTTTCTGCTTGGTGTCTTCAATGTACAATGCCATGATTGCATACTTCATTTCATCAACACTATCGAATTGAGAAAGATCAAATAGTGAGATTTCCGTTTCTGTCAACAATCCGATCTCATGCAACTCCGAAATTTTATTATTTAATTCAATTGCTTGGATTTTCAATTGTTCTAAGTCATGCCGTTGCGCGGGTAGGCGATTCAATAGACGTTGTGGCAAGGTTCTGTCTAAATTTTGTGACAGTTTTTCATAAGTGTTCATTACATCTTGTATTTTATGATGCAATTTTGCAGCGTATTGATGTATCACAGATTCCATGTGCAGACTGTGTGCGATGTAAGTACAACGAAATAATCTTTGGCTTTCAATCAGTTGAACATAGATACTTCCCGCATACTTCGTATTTTCAACTAACATCCTATCGTAATGATCTGGATCGTTTACAATGGTTGTCGAACCCCCGTCAGTGAATTCAATGGAATAACGCTCAAAAGGGATACGGTAAATGCGAGAACTAGAATTTTGAAAATTGATATGAAAAGTATTGGCTAACATCCATAAAAGGCTACTTTTCCCCACGCCATTGGGCCCATGCAGAATCGTCACGCGATCTTCCAAATTCAGATCAATCACATGATGATACAAGCCGAACAAACCTTCGACTTCGATACGTTTAATACGCAATGGAGTGGAATCGGTCATTTTTTCAATACTCTACAGTTAAGTTACGTCCACGCATGTAATATGTGTTTCAGCGAACTGCCCCACAATAAACTAACCCAGCCGGCAAATGCGAGATAGGGACCAAACGGAATTGGAATATCTTTATTTTGTATTCGCAACAATATCAAGGAGACACCGACGATTGAACCCAACAGTGATGCAATTAAAATAACTTGCAATAACCATTGCCACCCCAACCACGCGCCCAACATCGCGGTCATTTTGAAATCGCCATAGCCCATACCTTCCTTGCCAGTCAATAACTTAAAGAACCAGTACAGTGACCACAACGACAAATAACCAACCATCGCACCCAGCACGGCTGACGAAATATCGGTGTAGAGATGAAATAAATTGCAATACAATCCGAGCCATAGCAACGGCAACGTGATATTATCAGGCAATAAAAAATGATCTAAATCAATCACACTGGCGGCGAGAAGGGCCCAAGTAAAAATCAATGCCCCCGCGAGTTGCCATGTAAAACCAAAGTGCCACGCAACGAATATCGACAAAATTGCTGTTAATAGTTCAATGAAGGGATAACGCAATGAAATTTTTTGGTGACAACCGCGACATTTTCCCAATAAAAACAAATAGCTCAATACTGGAATATTTTCCAATGCAGTGATCAAATGTCCACAATGCGGACAACGGGAACGCGGCACACTGAGATTAAAAACTTCTGTAGATTCAATTGGTTGTCCAGAAATTTCTGCACATTGTTGCACCCATTCTCGCTGTAACATGATGGGTAAACGGTGAATCACGACGTTGAGAAAACTGCCCACCATCAAGCCAAAAATCCCGACCACGATCATCAAGGCTTGCACATCTGTTTGTAATATATGAAACATAATTGTGTAGCGGTAGCGTGAAACTGGTTCAATACTACCGCAATCCTCGTAGAGTTAAATCACTGCACCCATTTGGAAGATGGGCATGTACATGGCGAGCACCAAGCCCCCAATCACTACGCCTAAAAATGCCATAATCATCGGCTCCATCATCGCACTGATCTTTTCGACAATGGCATCGACTTCTTCTTCATAATAATCAGCAACTTTACTTAACATTTTGTCAATTGCGCCCGATTCTTCCCCAATCTGCACCATCTGGATAACCATGTTGGGAAAAACTTTAGAATCCCGCATACTTTGCGCTAACGTCGTTCCTGTGGAAACTTCAGCCTTCATTCGCATCACCGCACGATAATAAACAATATTTCCCGTCGCACCCGCCACCGAATCCATCGAATCCACCAACGGCGTACCCGCTGCAAACATGGTTGCCATCGTCCGAGCAAACCGTGCAATTGCCGAGAGTTTCAACATTTCACCAAACACGGGCAATTTTAAGGAAAGTACCTGCATCGCTTCGTTAAATTTCTGTGAACGTTTCATCGCTTGCCCATAAGAAATTTTTAAAGTAATGATAACTCCCCCGACAATATGCCAATAGGCTTGTAGAAACTCTGACATATTAACAACTATCTTGGTCAACGCGGGCAAATCTGCGCCAAATCCTGAGAATAAGTCAGCAAACACGGGCACCACGAAGACCAGCAAGATGGCACTGACCACGCCAGCAACGACCATAATACTGATGGGATAACTGAGCGCGCCCTTAATTTTTTTCTTAATTGCTTCGCTTTTTTCTTTATAATTCGCAACCTTATTGAGCAAGGATTCTAAAATACCCGCTTGCTCACCCGCTTCGACCAAATTGCAGAATAAGTTATCAAATTGATCCGGGTGTTTACGCAACGCATCGGCAAGGGTTCCCCCCGCTTCAATATCGCCTTTAATATTCAGAATTAACTTCTGCATTCGTGGATTTTCATGCCCTTCTGCCACAATATCAAACGATTGCAACAAGGGCACGCCGCACTCCATCATTGTGGTCAACTGCCGCGCGAACAGGGCAATATCCCCCGGAGTAATCGGTTTGCCACCTTGTCCCCCAAAAAGCGGCGTGGATTTTTTCTTAATTCTTGAGACTAAAATACCTTTACGACGCAAGGCAGCTTTCGCCAAATTTTCATTGGTGCTGGTAACTTCTGCCCCCTTGATTTCTTTGCCTTGTTTATCCTTACCGTCGTAAACAAAGATAACATCCTTTGCTGCCTTTGCCCCACCTTTCGCAGCTTCCTTCGCTTCCGCCATAATATCACCGATAACCTGTTGATTTAAATAGTAACTGCTCACAGCCAACTGAGCACGACTTATTCTTTATTCACCACACGGTTAATTTCTTCCAGCGAAGTGAGACCGTCACGGGCTTTTTTCAGACCGGAGATACGCAAATCAGGAATACTTTCTTTGCGGGCTTGGTCAGCGAGACTGATCGCATTTTTGCCTTCCATAATCAAGCGGCGCATTTCCGATGACAATGGCATGACTTGGTAAATCCCTACCCGTCCTTTGTACCCTAAACCGCCACATTTTTCGCAGCCGCCGGGCTTGGGACTGTACAATTTAAACCCTTCAGCACTGATTTCTTCCTTGCTGAAACCTTCTATGAGCAGTGCTTTTTCTGGAACTTGTTGTTCAACCTTGCAAGAACACAGCCGCCGACATAACCGTTGTGCCATAATTAAATTCACTGCGGTCGCAATGGCAAAGGGGGGTAATCCCATGTCAATCATACGAGTCAAGGTTTGCGGCGCGTCATTGGTGTGCAAAGTTGACATCACCATGTGACCCGTCGATGCGGCTTTAATCGCAATCCCGCCGGTTTCAATATCCCGAATTTCCCCCACCAGAATAATATCAGGGTCTTGCCGCAAGAAGGCTTTCAATGCTTTGGAAAAACTCATGCCGGTCCGCTCGTCAATTTGCACCTGATTCACACCGGGCAAGTTAATTTCAACGGGGTCTTCGGCGGTGGAAATGTTGACATCATCTTTATTGAGGATGTTAATTCCAGTATAAAGCGACACAGTTTTACCGCTACCTGTGGGTCCCGTCACTAAGGTCATGCCGTAAGGATTGGCTAACGCTTCGAGATATAAACGTTTTTGATCTTCCTCATAGCCCAACATGTCAATATTCAACTTGGCAGCAGAGGAATCCAAAATACGCATCACCACTTTTTCGCCCCACAACGTCGGCATGGTACTCACCCGAAAGTCGATGGATTTGGTCGCAGAAATCTTTAATTTAATACGACCATCTTGCGGCACCCGGCGTTCCGACACGTCCAACCGCGACATAACCTTGAGACGAGAAGATAATTTACGTTGCAAACTGATCGGCGGATTTGCCACCACGCGCAACATGCCATCCACCCGAAACCGTACCCGGTAAAATTTCTCGTAAGGTTCAAAATGTAAATCTGACGCACCTGACTTAATTGCATCAAGCAACATTTTATTGACGAATTTCACAACTGGGGCTTCATTTGCCTCATCATCTTTATCGTCTTTCCTATCGGAATCTTCATCTTGCAATTCCAGATCATCTAAACCTTCGCCCAAGTCTTTCATCGTATTATCAAAGACTTCAAGACTGCGTTCGATTAATTTATTGAGTTTATCATCTTCAACTAAAATCACCTCGGTATGAGTCTTAGTCGAAAATTTAATTTCATCCAACGCATTGAGATTGGTGGGATCGGACATTGCCACGAATAACCGATTACCTCGTTTATACATTGGCAAAACTTTATGTTTTCTAATCAGTTTTTCGTCGATAAGTTTGATAATTTCGGTGTTTAACTCGACGCTTTCGATATCAACCAAGGGCACCCCAAATTCTTCCGCAGCGGCAAAAGCAATCTCCCGGCTTCCGACTAGCTTTTTTTCCACCACATAACTGACAAACGGGGTACGACTTGCCAGTGATTTTTCAAAGGCTTCTTCGGCATCTTCTTGTTTCAAAAAACCATCATCGACCAATCGCCGCGCGAGTCCAGTCAGGATGATCTTGGAGGTAGGCACTGCCATAGTTTTCGGCTCTTGAGTTAAATTATTGTTATCTGTGGATACAAATTGTCTTGTTGGGTCGCGCAAAAGGTCAGGATATTCAGACGAGAACGTTTTTTAGAATGCAAATCAAAATATTATCGCTCTCTACTTGTTAGGAGGTGGGAATTATGCCAATCCTAAAAATTAATGAGCTAATCACTTATCTGATCGACATCATTAAAAAGTTCTTGAGTATCGCATGACCCTGTTGTGTCAAGATAGATTCAGGATGAAATTGCACCCCTACTATAGGCAAAGTTTTATGTTTCACCCCCATAATTTCATCAACTTGTCCTTGCTCATCTGCTGTCCACGCGGTCATTTCCAAACATTCGGGAAAACTTTGTTTTTCAATCACTAACGAATGATAACGGGTAGCTTCAAAAGGATTGGTCAGCCCGGCGAATAATCCGTCGTTATGATGATGAATAAGCGAAGTTTTTCCGTGCATCACCGTGCGTGCATGAACGATTTTACCCCCAAAGGCTTGTCCAATGCCTTGATGTCCCAAACACACGCCCAAAATGGGTATGTGACCGGCAAAAGTACGGATGGTCTCCAGTGAAATTCCTGCCTCATTTGGAGTGCATGGACCGGGTGATATCACAATATACGACGGGGAAATGGACATAATTTCATTTATTGTGATCTGGTCATTGCGACATACTTTCACTTCCGTGCCCAATTCGCCAAAGTATTGCACCAGATTATAGGTAAACGAATCATAATTGTCTATCATCAATAACATATTATTGCTCTGTTATTTTCAATTAATTGGAATTTGCAGGATGTAACAGCTTCTAAATCATTGACAATCATTAACAAAGAAGATGAGAATGATTATCAGTGATATTCCCGTCGTATCAAACTGTTTTCGCAACTGCT
>DYNO01000059.1 GCA_020721025.1 Thiomargarita sp.
ATTTGGATAAAAAGGATGAAATTTTATCTGGGGAAAAGTTTAAAGGGCTATTGCAAATCAACTAATTGATTATGAAAATTATTTTCAATTAAAATTTAAGACAAGAGATTCAATAAATTCGCTAGAGTGTGTAAATTATTTGCTTTTAAAAAATTATTAGACAAGATACTGTTTAATAGCGATTAATGCCTATATCTCTCAGACCTACAATCTGTTACAATGTTACAATGGATGTAAAGCAAGCGTAAGTCATGATTTACTGAACTGATTGGTTAATAAGATGCAAGATATGATAAAAAAGCTATTCTACATTATTTTATTCATGGCGTTAACTGCCTGTAGTGACAAAGAAAAAGAGCAACACACTTGGGATATGCCAACGCCCTTTCCGGACAATACTTTTCACACGATGAACGTGCGCGACTTTGCGCGGGATATTGAACGACTGACCGAAGGTAAAATTCGGCTGAAAGTCCATGCCGCGGCATCGCTCTACAAACACCCAGAAATTAAACATGCGGTGCAAACGGCTCAAGTTCCTATCGGTGAAATGGTGATGTCGTTGTTAGGAAACGAAAATCCGGTGTTTGAGATTGATTCCTTGCCATTGTTGGCAACCAGTTATGAACAAGCCATGAAATTGTGGCGAGTGTCGCGACCGTTAATCGAAAAACTTCTTGAAGAACAGGGACTCAAATTGCTTTACGCGGTGCCTTGGCCTCCACAAGGGTTATATCTGAAAAAAGAAATTAATTCTTTCGATGATTTCAAGGGGCTAAAAGTACGCGTGTATAATGCCACGTTGACTCGTTTGGTGGAACTGATGGGCGGCAATCCCACAACAGTTCAAACGCCAGAAATTCCGCAAGCCTTCAGCACCGGTGTGATTGATGCGATGATCACTTCTCCATCGACGGGAGTGAGTAGTCAAGTTTGGGATTTTATTAATTTTTACTATGATCTGCAAACGTGGATTCCGAAAAACATGGTGATTATTAATAAAAAAGTGTTTGAATCCCTTAAGCCCGCAACCCAAGACAGTATTTTGCAAGCGGCACTGATGGCAGAAACGCGTGGTTGGGAATTGAGCCAACGTGAAACCGATGAAAAAATTAAAATTCTCGCCGATCATGGGATCAAAATCGTACAGCCTCCTCACAAACTCAATGAGGATTTACAACGAATTCGCTTGGTGATGATCAACGAATGGCAGAACAAAGCAGGTAGCCTAGGTAGGGAAGTGTTAGAAAATTATTATCGTAATTAGAAACATATTTCTGAACAACAGAACGCAATCGGTGCGTGATATTTATCTGGAGGTAGGGTTTTGTGAAACTTCAGCTTGTCCTCTTAGTTTGTCTAGTGTGGTTAGTCGGTTGTGAACAACAACAATCCAAACATATTGTATGGAATATGCCCACTTCGTTCGGTGATGGGGTATTTCATACCAAAAATATCTATGAGTTTGCCAAAGAAATCGAGCAGGGTACGCAAGGTCGGTTGAAACTTGAAATTTATTCGGGGGCTTCGCTGTATAAGCAACCGGATATCAAGCGAGCCGTGCGCAGTGGTCAGGTGGCGATGGGGGAAACAGTATTGTCGCTTTATGGCAATGAAAATCCGATTTATCAAATTGATACCTTGCCGTTACTCGCGACCAGCTATGAGAACGCTCGTAAATTGTGGATAGCTTCGCGTGAGGAGTTGGAAAATTCCCTTGCTGCGCAAAATCTAAAGTTATTATTTTCCGTGCCGTGGCCCCCCCAAGGTTTATACATTAAACGCGAAATCAATTCACTTGATGATATGCGCGCGATGAAAATTCGTTCTTATAACGCCATGTTATCACGACTGATTCAACTCATGGGTGGCGTGCCTACCAGTGTGGAAAGTTCAGACATTGCACAAGCTTTTAGCACGGGAATGATTGATAGCATGATGACCTCACCTTCGACCGGGGTGAGTAGCCAATGTTGGGATTACGTGCGTTTTTATTACGATTTCCAAGCGTGGATTCCGAAGAACATGGTTTTTGTCAATCAAACTCTTTTTGATGCCCTGCCCAAATCAATGCAAGAAGTGGTTTTAAAAGCCGCCGCCGCCGCAGAACAACGTGGTTGGGAATTGAGCCAGCGAGAAACGGAAAGTAAATTGGCAATCTTGCAAAAAAATGGAGTAAAAATCATGTTCCCCAGCGATAAACTATTGGCAGAGTTGACAGAAATTCGTCGGCAGATGGCAAAAGAGTGGGAAGCAAGGGCGGGAGTTGCCGGAGAACGTATTTTGAAAAAATATGATGAATTACTCAATGCCCCACCCTCTCACCCGATGGGTATGTAACGGAGAACTCTTATGAATTTGGACTGGTTGTATCGCAGTTGCGGTTTTTTAGCGGCATTGTGCCTCGTCATCATTGCAGCCTTGATTATTCTACAAATTATTGGTCGATTGTTGGGATTCATCATTCCTTCCGCCGATGATATCGCAGGCTATTGTATGGCAGCGTCAATTTTCCTCGCCTTGGCAGATACCTTGCGTGCTGGCGGACATATTCGAGTGACTATGTTTATCGGATGGTTGCCTACCCCGTTACTGCGAATCGTGGAATTTCTCAATGTCAGCGTTGGTGTGATTTTTACCGGATATTTTGCTTGGTATGCGGGCAGCATGGTGTGGCAAACCTATCAATTTAGTGAAATATCTCAAGGTTACTTACCGATTCCCTTGTGGATACCGCAATTTACGATGGCATTTGGTTTGTTCGTATTATTCTTAGCCTTTGTAGAAGAATGGTACCGGGTGGTACGTGGTTTACCGCCACATTATGCCGAGTCCGCGGAAGCTGCAAGAACCGAGTGAGCGATACCCATTTTTAGCAATAAGGAATTCTCGTTATGGACCCAGTAGTTGCTTCTGTCATTTTGATTATTATTCTCTTTACATTGTTAGCGTCGGGCGTGTGGGTGGCTCTCGCGCTCAGTATGGTCGGCTATTTTGGATTGTTGCTATTCACCGATGTGCCCATTGGTTCAATCATGGCAACGTCAGCATGGGGCGCAACGGCATCATGGATGTTGACCGCCTTACCTTTGTTCATCTGGATGGGAGAAATTTTATTTCGCACCCGTTTGTCTGAGGAATTATTTCGTGGACTTGCGCCGTGGCTCACTTTTTTACCGGGTCGCTTGGTGCACGCCAATGTCATCGGTTCGGCTATTTTTGCCGCAGTATCAGGCTCTTCCGCTGCCACTGCTGCAACTATCGGTAAGATGACCCTGCCTGAGTTAAAACGACGGGGTTATGATCGAAGCATCAGCGTGGGCAGTTTGGCGGGAGCGGCGACCTTGGGGTTATTAATTCCACCGTCGATTATTTTTATTGTCTATGGGATTTCGGCGGAAGTTTCCATTGCGCGCTTATTCATGGCAGGCGTATTTCCGGGCATCATGTTGGTGATTTTATTCATGAGTTACATCGTGATTTGGGCATATTTCCACCCCGCAGCGATACCTCAAGAAACCAATGAATATGCCACCTTTGCCCAAAAAATTGAGGCTTCGCGTGGTTTAATCCCCATTTTGGTGCTCATCGGTTCGGTGCTCGGTTCATTGTACATTGGGATTGCTACTGCGATTGAAGCCGCTGCCTTGGGCGTGTTGGGCGCACTGGTTTTATCATGGTTTTCAGGAACATTGAGTTGGCGAACGTTTTCAGACAGTTTATTGGGTGCAGTGCGTACCGCGTGTATGATTGGATTTATCTTAGTCGGGGCGGCATTTTTGACCATGACGATGGGATTTACCCACATTCCCGCGGCATTGGCAGAATGGATTAATTCCTTGCATTTATCCACCTATGCTTTATTGGCGGTGCTGACGGTATTTTTTGGCGTACTTGGCTGTTTCTTAGATGGAATTTCGATTGTGGTATTAACCACTTCCGTTATTTTACCGATGGTGAAACAAGCCGGTATTGATCTAATTTGGTTTGGAGTCTATTTGGTCATTGTGGTCGAAATGGCACAAATCACGCCGCCAGTGGGATTTAATTTATTTGTGATTCAAGGTCTTACGGGACACAATATTTTCTATATTGCACGGGCAACACTTCCGTTTTTCATTCTTCTCGGACTCGCGATTTTAATCTTGGTCGCATTTCCAGAAATTGCAACGTGGTTGCCAAAACAGATGACGACTCGTTAAACTTTCAATTGAAAAAGTTCAGACAGTGTTTTTTCTCATCACAAATCAATCGTTGAGAACTGTCTGAACCCTTGAAACACAATGCACTGAATGATTCACAACCTCGCTGGGTTGTTCTTGACAATAATGATACGAATGCTTAGTCACCGGAAGTCACCCATCAAAACAATGCCAGTCAAATCTCCTGTTACAACAGCTAACAATGATTGCCACATATCACCCAAACAACTGACGAATGGTCAATGGTACAGCTTTCAAAATTGATTGAATACGACGATTTATTATTTGATTGATCACTATGAAATTATATCTGCGAGCCCTTTTGTTGGGGTTGCTCCTGCTTGCAATTACTGGCTGGTTAGCCTATAAAAATTACCCTGTCTCTGAGACCAAGGACACAATCCGGATTGCGTTTGTGGGACCTCTAACGGGTCAAAATGCCTCTCAGGGTAAATTTTTGGTCAAAGCCGTGCAATTATATCTCGATCAAGTCAATTTAGCCGGTGGAATCGGCGGCAAGCAGATGATACTTGATGAGTATGACGATGAAAATAAAAATGGTGTTGCGGCGGAACGTGCCAAAGAAATTGCGCGCAGTAATGCGGTTGCCGTCATCGGACATTATTACAGCGGGACATCAGGGGCGGGGGGAGAAGTTTATAAACAATACGGCATTCCAGCGATTACGCCCAGTGCCACCGGAGTCGCCATCACGCAATCGAATGAATGGTATTTTCGCACCGTTTTCAATGACGATTTACAAGGACGCTTTCTTGCCAATTATCTCAAAAAAGTGTTGCAAAAGAATAACGTGGTCGTCATTCGTCACGATGGTGCGAGTGGTTCTTATGGCAAGGGTTTGACCGATGTGTTTCAAGAAACAGCGAAAACCTTGGGGATGGAAGTTAAACAGTATCTATTTGAAGGGTTTGCCAAGGGGACAGCTTCTGAAAAACTCGAACCCAGTCTCAATCAAATTCAAGCCGCTATTAACGAAATTAAGGCGCAGTATCCAGATACGTTTATTTTTCTGCCCATGTTTGCCCATGAAGGAGTCGAAGTGGTGCGGGCGATCAAGGACAGCAACTTAAAAAATCCGATTATCGTCCCGGCGGCATTTATCTCAGATTTTGCCGATCAATTCAAAGATTTTCCAAAAGAAAGGATGAGTCCGGGCTATTATGCCGACGATATTTATATTTCTAGTCCGCTGATTTTCGACACCGCGAATTCTCAAGCGCAGAAATTTAAAGAAGATTATCGCAAGAAATATCAAGAAGATGCCGACGTGCGAACCGCCTTTGCTTATGATGCTGCAATGTTATTGCTCAAAGCCATTGAAGAAAAACGTGTGGAAGGTAAACTCTCGACTTTACAAGAAGATCGCCAAAAAATTCGCGACTATCTCGCCAGTTTAAACGACATTAAAGATGCTATCGAAGGCACGACAGGGTTTAATTATTTCGACAACCGCGGCAATGCACAAAAACCAGTGGTCGTCGGACAGTTTAAAAATCGTAACGTGATCTCCGCGCTCACGCAATTGCAACCGTTGCGTAATTTCAACGAAATCTCCAACTTAGAAAATGCAATCAAGGACGGCTCAGTGTTGGAAATTGATAACCGTTACATGTACAAAACAAATGTCGTCTATGTTGGGATTAAAATAAATGAAATTAGCGAGTTGGATATCAAAAGTCTGAACTACATGTTTGATTTCAGCCTGTGGTTTCGTTTCAGTGAAGATATCAATCCCGAAAATATTCAGTTCTATAACGCGGTGGATACGATTCAATTAAAGCCCAAACATGAGGAATATGGCAACAGTAGCACGGTGAATCAGAATCAAGCTCCTCCCAACTATCAGAATTATGTGAATAATCCCCCGGCACCAGCGACTCCTTCGGTGGATAAAGATGGTAATGAAGTGGTCAAAACCAACTATGTCAGCTCGTTGAAACCCAGTATTTTTTATCCTACGGTGGAATTAACCGATCAGATGTCCTACCGGTTATATTCAATTAAGGGGCGATTTAAAATTGATTTTAAACCCGGAGCGGTTGATTTTACTCAGCATTTACTGGGAGTGAGTTTTCGGCATCGTAACTTGACTCGTAACAATTTGATTTTTGTGACAGATTTCTTGGGAATGGGATTTGCGGAAAAAGATAAACAAATTGAAGAATTACGCAAATCACAAAAATTCAGCAATGATTGGATTATCAGTAACTTGTATTTTTTCCAAGAAGTGGGCAAGGAATATTCGTTAGGCAATCCAAAATATCTCAACGCGACTGATGGCAAGGTGGATTATTCGCAATTTAACATGAGTATCTTCTTGGCAAATAACAAATTTTCCATTCGACGCACCCTTTCGGCAGCGATAGCGGATGATATTTTGTTATTTAGTGCCATTGTCACCACAGTTTTGACCTTGGGATTTAATAACCGGGTGTTGCTCTACTTTCCTAAGTTATTATGGTTTTTATATGCTGCTTTCTCCGTGTTATTATTGCTATCAAGTGAAGTGAGCTTATTGAGTTTATTACAGGCAAATATCAGTAATAACAAATATTTAGAATTAGTGATTGAGATATATGATATTCTCTGGTGGGTGGTGCCCGCAGTATTGCTGAAATTACTGATTGATCTATTCGTGTGGATGCCGATAGAACAGCGCACCAATCGGAAGATTCCGCGCATTGGGCGCAAATTTATTTCATTTTCCATTTATTTGATGACTTCGTTTGCGATCATGGGATTTGTGTATGATCAAAAGTTGACCAGTTTATTGGCGACTTCGGGGGTGATCGCGATGATCGTCGGTTTGGCGATTCAAATCAATATTTCTAATATCTTTTCTGGTATTGCGATTAATATTGAGCAACCGTTTCGCGTCGGAGATTGGGTGTCGATTGGCTCGTTTGAAGAAGGCAAGGTGATTGATATTACGTGGCGCAGCACTCGGATTATGAGCCGGGCGGGAAGTATTTTGAGTATTCCCAATAGTTTAGCGTCGGAGTCCCCAATTCATAACTTTGACTATCCAGATGACAGTTTTTGGCTTCGGTTTACGGTGCATATTCATCCGTCACACCCGCCGCAACGCATTCAAAAAATTATTAAAGATGCGGTGTTATCCAGTCATGTTGTGCAGAAAGTTCCTGAACCGTATGTCATTTTTCGCGGCGTGAACGAATGGTCGGCAAGTTATCTGGTGTATTGTTCGGTGCGAGATTATACGTGGAAGTTGATTCATGAGGAAGTGGTGTGGTTGCGAGTTTGGGCGCACTTGAATCGCGCAGGAATTACGCCCTCCATTCAACAGCAAGAAATTTATCTGTTTAAAGGGGTGAAGGAACGCGGCGAAGAAATTGCCACCAAGCCGATTACGGTATTGGAAGAAGTGGAAATTTTCCGTCCGTTGTCTCGTGAGGCGAAAAATTATCTCAGTGAACGGATGAAAACTCATCATTTGCCGTTGGGTAGCATTGTGGTGCGTCAAGGCGATCAGGGCAGTTCGTTGTTTATTATCGTGGAAGGCGTGGTCAGCGTGAAGGTGCAGGGCAAGGAAAGTTCGGAATCGGTGGAAGTGGCACGATTGGGGGCGGGGAATTTCTTCGGGGAAATGGCATTGTTGACTGGGGAAGAACGGACTGCGACGGTGACTGCGATCACTGATGTATTTTTATTTGAAATTACAAAGGATGATATTGCGGGATTGATCGGGAAACAACCGGAAGTTTCTGATATGATTACGAAAATTTTGACCCAACGCCAGTTGATGAACAAATCGCAGATGAACAGTCAACGTGATGTCAAGATGGAAGAGGAGGCATTGTATAAACGGTTTCGCGAAAAAGTCGAAAATTTCTTTAGTTTAGGTAATCGACAGCACCACAAGAATTGATAATAACTTGTAAAATGATCTGTTGAAGTGGATACACGACGCTGGCGCGTCTGGACGGCATTCCCACGCTGGCGCATGGGAACGAGATTTGTTTGTATTTCAATAAAATGATTTTTCTACTGTACTTGAAAAATAGAAAATATATAAGTAAATCAATATACCACCTCGTTCCCATGCGCCAGCGTGGGAATGCCGTCCAGACGCGCCAGCGTCACGAATCACAAACGATTGACAGAGATGAAATATGGGACGTAGCCGCTTTCAAATCTATGATACCAGTGCGCCGCACTTTTTAACTTGCACTGTTGTTGGGTGGACACCGCTATTCACGCGTCCTATCACTGCCCAAATTATTTTAGATGCACTTGCATATCGGCAACAAAATGAGCTATTTAAGCTATACGGTTACGTGATACTTGAAAACCATTTGCACTGCATCATACAAACTGATGATTTAAACAAAGAAATTCACAGTTTTAAATCATATACGGCAAGATTGCTCATTGATTGTCTCAAGGATCATCACGCAAACAAGGTATTGGAACAACTGGCTTTTCATAAAAAACGACACAAGCAAGATAGAGACTATCAAGTGTGGGAAGAAGGTTCTCATCCCCAATTGATTGATAATGTAGAAGTGCTAAGACAAAAGCTAGACTATATCCATTATAATCCTGTAAAACGTGGTTATGTGGATAATCCTACCGATTGGCGTTATTCAAGTGCGCGTAATTATGCGGGAATGTCCGGATTGATTCCAATTTTCTTAGAATGGTAAAAAGGCTTGATGCTTGATATGATAATCAGGCAGTAATCTGATGATTCATCTACTAAAACATTAACGCTGCATTAATATGCGAAAATTGCATGTGTTTTAATTTAGATTGTAATAAACTATCTGTACGCCAGAAGTTGAAATGTAACCCTTAAAAATCTGTTAGAATTGAACCTTAAAATAAACCTTGATGAGGAGCATTTATTTTCATGGCAAACCAACTGCTGAATACTTTAACCAAACTCTCTAGCAGAATTCCGTTGCGCACCATGATAGTTATTCCTTTTGTGCTACTGGTCGCACTCTCTGGAAGTTTGACGGGTTATCTCTCGCTGCGTAATGGACAAGAAGCGGTCAACAATGTCGCCTCGCAATTGCGAAAGGAAATCTCGGCGCGGATTCAAGAACGAGTGCATAATTACTTAGAAACAGCGCACTTAGTCAATCAGTTGTATGCCAGCGATATTGGGTTGGGGTTGTTGAATTTAGAAGTGAAAAACCACGACAGCCAAACCATAGAACATTACTTTTGGCAAAAAATTCAGTCCTTTGACCAAGTAACCAATGTATTTATCGGTTTACCCACAGGCGAGGTGTATGGTGCGCGGCGTTTGGGTCACAATCAAATACCGCAAACTATTGTAGGGAATGAAACGACACAAGGCAGCTTAAATTACTATAACACTGATCCCAATGGAAATCGCAAAGATGTGGTGGATAATGCACCCAAATACGACCCGCGCACTCGTTCTTGGTACAAAGACGCAATGGCAGCCGCCAAACCAATTTGGAGTTCCATTTATCCCGAATTCGCCACCAAAGCCTTAGCGATTACCGCCGCGCAACCGGTGTATGCCACCGATGGCAAATTATTGGGCGTGTTGGGCAGCACGGCGATTTTAACGCGTATCAATGAATTTTTGCACAGCTTGAAATCAGGGAAAACCGGGCAAACGTTTGTGATGGAACGAAGCGGTTCCTTGGTGGCAGTTTCTACCCTTGATGCAGTTTTTAATGTGGGTAAAACCGGCAGTCCAGAACGAATTCAGGCAACCAACAGTCCGAGTGCCCAAATTCAAGCCACCGCTGCCCATTTAGAACAACAATTTGGCGATCTGAAACATATCAAGGAAGCGCAACAGATTGAATTTCGACTCAATGATCAACGCCAATTCGTCCAAGTTTCGCCCCTCAGCGATAATCGTGGTTTAGACTGGTTGGTGGTGGTAACCATTCCTGAAGTCGATTTTATGGAACAAATCAATGCCAACACCCAGATGACCATCTGGCTATCAATTATCGCGTTGATTTTAACCACGTTTATCGGTTTGCTGACGGCAAGAGCAATTATTGATCCAATTTTACGACTCAACAGTGTCACCAAGAAATTTGCCGATGGCGATTGGGATCAAAAAATTCCGACAGATCGCACTGATGAATTAGGTGAATTAGCGAAATCATTCAACAGCATGGGGCAACAGATCAAAAAAGCCTTTAGCGAACTTGAAGATGCCAATGAGACCTTGGAACAAAAAGTGGTAGAACGCACCAAAGAATTAGCCCTTGCCTTGGATGAATTAAAAGCCTCGCAATCGCAACTCATTCAATCAGAAAAAATGGCATCGTTGGGGCAAATGGTGGCAGGTGTGGCACACGAAATCAACACGCCGCTGGGTTATGTGCGCTCCAATGTCGAAATGACTCGTGATCAATTTGCTGAATTAGAACAAATTATTAATCTTGCCGATGGCTTGTTGCGCTTGATGGTGTCCGAAGGCGTGAGCGAAGAAGAATTGTCCGATCAATTGGGGGCAGTGGCAGAAGCAATTGAAGGATTGCGTGATAATGATACCTTTGCCGATATCACCGCGTTGTTTAAGGATGTGATCAAGGGAATCGATCAAATTGCTGAATTAGTATTGAATTTGAAAGACTTCAGCCGCGTTGATAATGTCAGAGCGCGTAATGTTGACTTGAACGCCAGTTTAGACAGCGTGTTGGTCATTGGACATCATGTGATTGGTCCCAAGATTGAAATCAAGAAGGAATACAGCACGTTACCGCCAATTGAATGTTCGCCTTCCCACATTAACCAAGTGTTGCTCAATATCATCACCAATGCTGCTCAAGCCATGGATAACAACGGGCGCATCACCCTACGTTCTGCCAGTGATGATGCCAATGTGGTGGTCGAAATTGAAGATACCGGCAAGGGCATTCCCGAAGATATTCGCAGCAAAATTTTCGATCCATTCTTTACCACCAAACCTGTGGGACAAGGGACGGGATTGGGCTTGTCGATTTGTTACAAGATCATCGAACAACACAAAGGCGAAATTCGCGTGGAATCCGAAGTGGGCAAAGGAACGAAATTTATTATTGTTCTTCCTCGTCAAGCATCTTCATCATGATGTGAAATGTCAGCCACGAGTATCTTAACCGAACACAAGATATTGGAGTTTTTATGAGTGAAAAGGCGACGGTATTGTTTGTAGATGATGAAGAGGCAATTTTGCGCACGCTGAAAATGCTATTCAAGTCGATATACAATGTCAAAACGACCAGTGATGGCAATGAAGCAGTCGAAATCTGCAAAAACGAGAAAATTCACGTCGTAGTCAGTGATCAGCGGATGCCCATCATGCCGGGGGTCGAAGTATTGCGGCATGTGAAAGAAGTTTCGCCAACTACTATGCGCTTATTGCTCACCGGTTATTCCGACTGGGCGGCAATGGTTGGATCGGTGAATGAGGGAGAAGTGTTTCGCTTCATTAACAAACCTTGGGTGAATGAAGATATCAAGGAAGTTGTGGCAAAAGCAGTCGAAATTGCCATGAGTTCAGACAGTGTGTCACAACAAGATATCAAGCAGGCAGAAGACAAAGCCTCGGGCGATAACAAGTTGTCAGTGTTAGTTTTGGATGAAGATCAAAGCACATTCAACACGGTGAAAGAAATTGTGGGCAGCAAATATGGTGCAAAATGGTGCACCAATGTCGATGATGCGTTTGCCGCGCTGTTAGAAGACCCTAATATCGCGGTCGTGGTGACCGAAGTGCGGATTGGCAGCGAAGATATCACCGAACCATTGAAAAAACTCAAAGAAATTTATCCGACGGTATTGACTTTAGTATTGACATCGTTTCAAGATACCAAGTTATTGATCGATCTGATCAACCAAGGACAAATTTTCCGGTTTATGCCCAAGCCTATTTTGCCTAAATTGATGGAGTCCAGTGTCAGTGCCGCGATTCGCCATTATCATATCTGCAAGGCGGCACCGGTATTATTGAAACGTCATGCGGTTGAAAAATCTAAGGAAGGAGATAACAAAATTTCAGGGAAGATCATGGGTTACTTACAAAAAATACGCGAGAAGTTATCTGGTTAACTGTTTACACCATAGATTCAAGGACGATGGACAACCCTGATTGAATATTTTCGTATTTGCCGAAACAACATTCTTAACAAACATTCATCGCATCATTGCTTGATGTTTGTTAAAAATGCTGCCGCTGCAATTCTGTAGTATGTGCCTAAAAATATCAACTTGTTATGCCGTCGCATTTCTCAGATGAACCACTCAGATTCGCAGAATGCCAAAGCGTTTCGTTTACAACAAGTCAATCCAACTTACTGGTGCATCGTCATGGCAATTATCACCTCGTTTGACCCAAAATGAAGCGTGACCCGCACCGGCTCTTATCTCAAAGAATGACGTAACATGCAGTTTCAAACACATCCTGGCTATATACAAACACAAGTACGCATCATCAGCCCACAAAAACGAACCCGACATGCCCAATTCTTGACCGAACGACGACAGCATTTACAACGTCTCATTGAACAGGATGCCAAGGAGAAACAGTGTAGTTTGGCAGAAAGCACTTGGGCGGTTCGCACTTACCGGGTACTGTCGGTACTGTCTCCGGTCGTCACCACGCATGAAGACAAAATCGAGTTTCCCGGCGATCCCATGTGTCTATACTACGCGCTCAGTGTAGCCATCGACCAAGTGCAACAAACCAAACACGCCGGACTCTCCGAACACGCCCCCTACAACGACCTCTGTCCAGAATGGGGCGAACTGCCCTCGCGCGACTACCGCCTCACCGTCAGCACCAACGGCATCCGAGACTACGCCACACCGCACCTAAACACCGATCAAACCATCTTCGACCCCAGAGTATGGAATGACACCATTAAATCCCACTTCATCAAGGTGCTCCGCCAACTCCAACCCAGCGTCGTCTTGATCAGCACCGTATCCGCCGGGCACCGCTACGCGATAGACATCGCCACCACCGTCAAACAAACTTTGCCAAATTGCCTCACTCTATTAGGCGGACGACACGTTGATGAAACCGTGCGCTACGACGAAACCACGCACCAACCCACCTTCGCCTACAGCAGCCCCATTGCCGCGATTGAAGATGGACGCATTCCCCCCGTCATCGACTTCCTATCCAGTGGCGACGGCTATTTTGCAGTTGACCTCCTACTCAAAGCCATTTCCCTTGCGATGGACTTAGACAGTAAACACGTCACCGTTCCCCAAGTCGTCGCCATGTTAAACCAATTGGCAGAAGTCATTCCCCCCGTGCCCGGCTACTCCCTGCTCTGCGCCCTTGATCAACAACAACTTCACCTCTTCCCCATGCGCGGTAACAGCTTCGATCTCGGCAAACTCCCCCCGCCGTATCGCCCCTTTGTCATTCGAGCCCGTTTCCCCATCTTCTTCAAGCCTGACGGTCAAGTCATGCGTACCGCCCACTTTATGACCGCCAACGCCTGCCCCTATCAATGCAACTTCTGCTCGGAAGGCGTAGGAGTCGTCGGACGCATCCTCAAATTCGGCGATCATCCCATTCAAACCGCCATCAACCGCCTGCTCGAATGCCTCAGCTACGGTGCAGAATCCGTTTTCTTTGACGACTCCATTTTCTGGGCGGGCAACACCTCCAAAATGCTCGAATTCTGCGAAATCCTCCAACAAGTTCGCCAAGGCAAGGGACTCGAAAACTACGAAAACTGGCTACAACACCCCGACGACTGGGAACGTTTAAACAATCTACAGTGGGGAGCGCAACTTACCTCAGAATTCCTCACCGCCACCCAGTTTCACGACAAGTCATGGAAGATGCTCTGCGCCATGCGTGATGCGGGTTGCAACTACATCTACTTTGGCTTAGAAAGTCTCGCCGCCAATATCATGGCAAAGGTCAATAAGAACCATATCAAAAAGAGCGAAGTGATCTCTTGGAAAACCAAGATGCGTACCGCCCTCGAATTGCTCAAGAAAGCCGGGATTCGTGCCGGCTGCTCCGTTCTATTCGGGCTAGATGGCGAAACGCGTGAGACTATTGACGAAACCATTCAAGGCGTGGCACAACTGATAGAAGACCAACTCATTTACATTGCCAGTCCCAACATCGCCACCTATCATCCCGGCACCGTCCTCACCGAAATCCACGACATGCGTGACAAAATCGACTATCACAGCCTCGATATCGATGCCCATCCGCCCTACACTTATTTTGAAGAAGCGTTCCCCGGCGTGGTTTCAAAAGAACTGACTGAATCGGATATCTGGTACATTCATGAACAAACTGAAATGCGTTGGAAGAGTGCCCGTAATCAAAATCCGATGGAAGAGATGCCCATTCCGACGCTCGACCCTTGGAATTATCACAATGAGCAAGCAATAAAACAACTGGCAGACAAATTTCGTCCCAAGTAACCCGCGCTCCTCATGAATAGCATCCTCTGGGCTCACTGCGGCGCACGCTGTGCCATTCCACAACTCATTCCCACGATACTATTCATCACAACGCCCCATCTCTCCCCGCCGTATTTGCTCAAATCTGCCGTCATCATTCACATTCTTTCACGATGAAATAACATTATCATCTGCTATTCCGCGTCGATTCCAATTGTGACAGCTTCCATTCCCGCGACGGAAACAGATCGATCCCGCGGGTTCAATGAATCATTCCCGCCTGTCAAACTGATCATTCCCTCCCGATAAATTTAAGAAATCCCCCTAGCCTCCTTTGCAAAGGGGGAACGCTTCATTCCATTTTTAAGCTCATTATTAAGTTCAACTCATAACGATCCCAGATGTCACCCCCTTTGCAAAGGGGGCAGGGGGGATTTCGTATGAAACGACTTAACCTTTCAGTAGAAGCATTTGCATTGTTCGAGTGAGATTTGAATGCTTTCATCTGGTTAAGAAATCCCCCTAGCCCACTTTGCAAAGGGGGAACACATTTATCACTTGACGAACGTTTATCTTCCCTGTAATCTCACACCACTCGACTCGCTCACTCAAGGAATCCCTTATGCACCCCTCCTCTGTACTACGACATCTTTACTTTGCACTGTTCGCCATTTCAGGCTTTTCCGGCTTAATTTACGAATCCATCTGGACGCATTACCTCAAACTCTTCCTCGGACACGCCGCGTATGCCCAGACCTTAGTTCTGGTTATCTTCATGGGAGGCATGGCAATTGGCGCATGGTTTGCCAGTCGACGCGGCGCGGTCAGTCCCAACTTACTGCTTAATTACGCTATTGTCGAAGGCATTATCGGCATCCTCGCCATCGTTTTTCACGCGGTATTCACCCACGCGACCGATTTCGCCTATCTCGTCATCATTCCCCAACTCAGTTCAGTCGAAGCGATCACCGCATTTAAATGGACGCTTGCCGCCCTCTTAATCCTGCCCCAATCTATCTTACTGGGCATGACATTCCCATTAATGAGCGCGGGTATCATTCGCCGTTTCCCCAATACGCCGGGACATTCCATCGCAATTTTATATTTCGCCAATAGCTTGGGCGCAGCGATAGGGGTCTTGGTTAGCGGTTTTGTGCTCATCGAAGCGGTGGGATTACCAGGCACAATTCTAAGTGCAGGGATAATTAATTTAGTGTTGGCTATCGTGGTCTGGCTGTTATGTCGCAGCGATGGGGATTTACGGCAACCAGTCACCACAACCCAATCAACCCGATTGAAACCTTCATCACTGCTGTTAATTTCATTTTTATTCTGTGCCGCGCTGACTGGTGCCGCCTCATTTATGTATGAAATTGCATGGATTCGGATGTTGGGCTTGGTGCTGGGCAGTTCCACCCACGCGTTTGAATTGATGCTCAGTGCCTTCATTTTAGGGCTGGCATTGGGGGGATATTGGATTAAAAACCGCATTGATCGCTTTTCAAGTCCAATAATGGTGTTAGGATTGGCACAGGTCATCATGGGTATGTTGGCATTGTCAACGTTGGTTATTTATGGACAAACGTTTGATTTTATGGCGTACTTGATGAAGGCTCTGTCTCGAAATGACGAGGGTTATCTTCTCTTTAATCTTTCCAGTCACTTTATTGCCATGTTGGTGATGGTACCGACAACGTTTTGTGCGGGGATGACCTTGCCGCTGTTGACCTATCAATTGTTAGCAAAAGGACACGGTGAAAAAGCTATTGGGGGGATTTATGCGGCGAATACTTTCGGTTCGATAGTGGGTGTCATCGTGGCGGTGCAATGGGTGATGCCAGAATTGGGTGTGAAAAATGTCATCGTGATTGGCAGCGGGATTGATATATTGTTGGGCGTATTATTACTCTGGTTTGCTGGGCAAGCAATGCCTAAAGTCGCATGGGCAGGAGTCACGGCGGTTGCGGCGGGCTTATTGGTGAGCAGTGTTTTGTGGGTTGAATTGGATTCGGTCAAGATGGCATCGGGGGTATTCCGGGTCGGGGAGATTGATAAAGACCGTGAAGTTTTATTTGCGAAGGATGGTAAAACCGCTTCGGTTGCCCTGTCGAG
>DYNO01000235.1 GCA_020721025.1 Thiomargarita sp.
AGCGTTCAACTAATTGATTATAGCAATGTCTGACCGTACCACAAGCCTTATTGAGGTATTCTTTTTGCTCCTCTGTGGGTCTTAATTCAACCTTGTGTGCTAGTAACATGGCTTAGTCCGGTACTTTAAATATTTTGTCAATTTAACCCAATTGTACAATAGTGGTTGTCTATCCGCAAATCTATAAACGATTTAGGAACACTATAACAGTTCTATCTCGGTTAGGCAGGAAGTCTTGAAATCAAAATGAATGGACAGCTTCCGCGACCGATCATGTTCAATGTCGTTCAATTGGAGTGATCGCCCATTGCAACAATTTTTTATGCAAAATTTCTCGCTTAAACGGTTTCGCAATGTAATCATCCATACCTGCCGCCAGACATTTTTCACGATCCCCCTTAATCGCATTTGCCGTCATCGCAATGATTAACGACGGTTTTTTACGAATAGAAAGTTCCTGCGCTCGAATTGCCTGTGTGGTTTGGTAGCCATCCATGAGGGGCATTTGAATATCCATGAAAATTACATTATAGTCTTGCCGCGTGATCTTTTCTATCGCTTCCTGACCGTTTTCAGCAATATCAACCAAACAGCCCATTTTTTGCAACATGAGCCTTGCAACCATCTGATTTGTCCTATTATCTTCCACCAACAGCACCAACAATCCTGCCAGTAGTTGCGCATTTTTTTCAGGGACGGACGGTGTCACTTCTTGAACGGCTGCCAAAGGAAGACTCAGTTGAAACCAAAAGGTCGATCCCTTACCCTTCTCACTACTCATGCCCATTTCCCCGTCCATCGACGCGATCAACTGTCTGCAAATACTCAACCCCAACCCCGTGCCACTAAATTGTCGCCGTTCGGAAGTATCTACTTGGGCAAACTTTTCAAAAATATACTCTTGATATTCTGACTCAACGCCAATACCCGTATCAGATACAACAAATTCCAAATGCGCATGAGTTTGACTTTGCGACTTAATTTTCACTTGCACAGTGACATTGCCACACAAGGTGAATTTGATGGAATTCCCAATCAAATTGATTAAAATCTGTCGCAATCGTCCTCTATCTCCAACCACAAAACAAGGGACTTCACTTCCCAATTCTACAATAAATTTCAAACCTTTTTCTTCTGCCTTGGGACGCAACAAATCGTTAATCGATTGAATTACTTTAGGTAAATTAAAACTGCTCAATTCCAATCTAAACTTACCGGACTCAATTTTGGAAATATCTAAAATATCATTGATAATCGTCAACAAAGACTCCGCCGATGCACTGAGCGTTTCCAAATACATCTGCTGTTCTTCATTTAATGGCGTATCCAATAACAATTGTGTCACCCCCAAGACCCCGTTCATCGGAGTACGGATTTCATGCGACATATTGGCAAGAAATTCGGTCTTTGCTTGCGTGGCAATTTCTGCACATTCTTTCGCCTTTACTAAATTTTCTTCAATTTGTTTTCTTTCCAAAATCATGTGGTTCGCTGTTTCCGCCAGACGCATGAATTCAACGAAGGATAATTTACTTTTCTCTAAAAAAATGTTGTGGGTGGCAGCTTCGGAGAAAAAAGCGGCAAAAACTCTAAATTCCTTGTCAATTTTTCTGAAAAATAAGTAACTTACGGTAAAGATAATCACAATCAAACCGACATACAACATGCCAAGCAAAAGTAACCGTTGATTAAGTTGCTCGCGCAATTCCACCTTATTTCGACCAATCACTTCTTCCGTTTCATTCAAATACACTCCCGTGCAGATCACCCAATCCCAATCTTTAACATATTGAGCATACGATAGTTTTGGAACGAGCTTGCCGGTGCTGGGTTGCGTCCACACGTAATTAACATAGCCACCTTCTGGTTTTTTGGATTCTTGAATGAGCTGTTGAATTAATTTCACCTTGTTGACATCCACCATATCCCATACATTTTTCCCAATCAGTTGCGGCAAGGTGGGATGAACCAACATCTTACCTGCGGAATCTAACACGAAAATATAACTGTCTGCTCGATATCTCAAGCGGCTAATTTTGGTTTTTGCCCGTTCTTGGAGTTCTCTTTCCACGTCATCTAAATAACCTCCCGCGCCGATAATCCATTGAAATGGTTCAAATAATTTCACGAATGAAATCTTGGGATACATTTTCAATTGATCGTCGGGTTTATACCAAGAATGCATGGAATAGCCTTCATTACCCGATGAAACTATATCAATAAATTCTTTAACAATATATTTGCCGCTGTTGTCTTGTAACTCTTTGAGATTTTTAGATTCTAAATCCGGCTTGCCCGAATATATTTTCACCAGCCCTTGCGTTGAAAGCACAAAATAATAGCCCTGCCCATTATCCCAAGTGACCGGATAAAGCGCGTCATGAATCCTTTTTTCAATTTGGCTTTGGGATTCAGTTGCTTGATATTGTTGATAAATATGGGTTGCAACTTGATGTGCTTGCTCGACCCGTTCCTGTAACTTACGTTTTAAGATATCTTCGGTCAACTGTTTGCGATACGTCACATCTTCGACCACTTTCTCAACTTCTTGACGAATAACAATTTTTTTGGATTCCACGTAGCGAAATTCAAAATCTGCCACATCCTTGATGTATTGCTGGTATTGTGACAGCGCGAAACCGCCCAATGACAAGGTGACCACCAATATCAATAGCAAGATGTTGAATAAATTAAACTTCCGAATGCTGTTAATTTTGAACATAATCATTTGAGTGAGAATAGAAATTTAAGGAAAACAGGTATAATCGCGCAATTCATCCCAGAACTGAGTTTGGGACGATAGCGTCATGGAAGTGTAGAATAACACACTGGTCAAATGGAGTAAATCATGCGATTGAAACATCATTGTGGAATCAATTTTTACCCCTTAATTAAGGTATATCTGGAGTGGTGATGATCGCAAGTACAACAACGTCAATTCCCATTTGATCTGATTGTGGATAATTTTAAAATGACCGGTATGACGCAATATCCCCCGCTGAGTTTGTACATTCATATCCCTTGGTGTGTTCGCAAATGTCCTTATTGCGATTTTAATTCTCATGCCCAAAATTCCGATGATATTTCACAAGTTGCCTATCTTGCTGCCTTATTTGCCGATTTAGAACAAGAACTGCCCCAGATTGCAGAACGTGAAATTGTGAGTATTTTTATCGGTGGCGGCACTCCCAGTTTATTTGCGCCTGAAATCATTGAACAATTGTTATTTGGTTTGCGATCTCGGCTCAGATTGCGGAATTCTCTCGAAATTACCTTGGAAGCCAATCCCGGCACAGCGGAAAGCGAGAAATTTCAAGGATTTCGTGAGGCTGGCGTGAATCGGTTGTCACTGGGCATTCAAAGTTTTGATTCGGCAACGTTGCAAAAATTGGGCAGAATTCATGATGCAGAACAGGCACGACAGGCGATTATTTTGGCACAACAGGAGTTTACTCATGTTAACGTGGATTTGATGTTTGGCTTGCCCGGACAGACAGTAAGCACTGCTATCAATGAGTTAGAAATCGCTTGTCGTTTTTCGCCTTCACATTTATCATGGTATCAATTGACTATTGAACCGCATACTGAATTTTATCGCTCGCCACCGGTATTGCCTAGGGAAGATGATATTTGGGAAATTCAGCAGGCAGGATTGGAGTTTTTGAGCACACAAGGTTTTGAGAATTATGAAATTTCAGCGTTTGCTCGTGATGAACGCTATTGTCAGCATAATTTAAATTATTGGCAATTTGGCGATTATATTGGCATTGGTGCGGGAGCGCATGGAAAATTGACGGATATTCAAACCGGTCGCATCATGCGTCGCAGTAAGCAGGCACACCCCAAGGCATATTTGAAATTGGCTCATACGGCGGATAGGGTGGCAACGACTCATGAATTGCAACCCAATGATATTCTTGGTGAATTTATGTTAAACGCGTTACGGTTAAAACAGGGTGTGCCGATGAACATGCTGACAGAACGTACTGGATTGACTTGGGCGCAGGTGGAGCCCTTGGTGCGACAGGCTCGTGAACGTGGTTGGTTAATTCAAGAAAATCAAAGAATTGCTGCGACCACGCAGGGATGGTATTTTCTTAATGATGTGTTAGAATTATTTTTATGAAGTGACATTGTTTGATTGATTATTTTAAACCTGTCAGGTTTGAATACTCTTTTGTCGTGGCTATATCATGACGCAAAGCCATTGATTTAAGGAAAAATAGGCAAAAACGGATGTTATTTAAGAAATCAAATTCAACCAACGAAATTTCACCAAACACGGTCATCATGAGAAATTATTTCAAATAAAACAAACGGTTCCTCGTTCCAATGCTCCGCGTTGGAATGCAGCCCAGACGCTCCGCGTCACCGGTTC
>DYNO01000060.1:0-2676 GCA_020721025.1 Thiomargarita sp.
GCTTGATGACTCAAGTCTTACGGTTACTATGACGGGCGATTAGAGTCCCGCTGAAACTTGTCGGGACTGACAGCAAAAAACAATTTAAGCAGAGTAATTGTTCAGATTAATTGCGGCATTTAAATCACGATCAATCACAAACCCACAAGCATCGCATTCAAAAATACGATCCTTCAAAGTTAGGATTTTCTTGACTTCGCCGCAATTTGAGCAAGTTTTACTGCTTGGGAAGAATCTATCGGCAATCACGACAATGTAATTTCTTAAGATTGCTTTGTATTCAATGAATTACCGCAGCATTCCGAACCCAACATCTGCAAGTGCCCGGCTTAACTTTCTGTTTTTCATCATGCCTTTGACATTTAAGTTTTCGATAACGATTCTATCGAAGGTTTTCGTCAGATAATCAGAGAGTTGGTGCAGTATTGCTTCACGTTGTCTTGCAATCAAAAAGTGGAGTTTCTGAATCTTTAGCTTGGCTTTCGCATAACCATTCGACCCTTTCACTTTTCGAGATAAACTTCTTTGTAACTTACGCAAATTCTTTTGGATCATATTCATCGGTTTCGATTAAAAACGACGCAAAATATTTTCCTGCTCGTTTTGAAATGGTCACTTGTTTGAGTTTACCACCAAAACGAATCGGTTGGCGCATATCTATCCGAGTTTTCAATTTCTCAATTCGTAACATTTTGTTTTTAAAATCAAACTTTGCAGCGTCACGAATAGCAAAACGATCTCTAAATCCACTGTTTTGCTAAACTTGGTAAAATTTTTCTTTTTGTAAATACTTCAGAATTACCGATTGACCAGTAAAATATTTTTGAAAACAAGTTGCAGAAGTTATGCTTTTGAGATATTAACTGACTGAATTAAAACTAAGTTACATGTTGCATTGTGTAACTTCGGTAACAATCCGTTTTTATTTGAGATAGGATGATTGGA
This sequence comes from Thiomargarita sp., assembly GCA_020721025.1. Lineage (GTDB taxonomy): Bacteria > Pseudomonadota > Gammaproteobacteria > Beggiatoales > Beggiatoaceae > DYNO01. Next base: position 946 of record DYNO01000060.1, read on the forward strand.
CATGAAAATTTTATTTTTGACCTTGAATTTACTTTTACCTGCGCTTGCTGGGGCGAGTTGGTTTCAAACCCCTGATCAGCAAGCATTTTCAGCATTTCAACAACAACGTTATGATGAAGCCGCTCAACTCTTTCAGGATTCCTATCAACAAGGAGTGGCACTTTATCGTGCGGGCAAATATACTGAAGCCGAACGCGCCTTTGCTCAAGTGACTCGACCTGAAAAACAGGCAGATGCACAGTATAATTTGGGCAATGCTTATTTTCAGCAAAAACAATATGATAAGGCTGTGCAAGCGTATCAAAATGCGGTGCAAGCCGGGAATAATGATCCGGATATGTTACATAACTTGCAATTGGCGAAAAAGCGAGTTCAGAAACAGCAGCAGAATCAACAAGATAAATCTGAAAACCAGAAGGATTCGGAAGATCAGAAAGACGCGGGAAAACATTCGTCAAATCAATCGCCATCGCAACAAACTGGGTCGCAAAAAGGTGAACAAAACGCGGATGCAACGAAATCTTCCTCAGCAAAGCAGTCCGATTCATCTCAACAGCGACAACCTTCTCATTCGCAAAAAGAGGGGCAAAACGAGCCATCTTCCACTGAACCGCAACAAAGTGCAAATAATTCAAATAAAATGCCTGAAAATCAGCCAAATGCAGAGAACCAACCGGCATCTTTACCACAAGCAAATTCATCCGCGCAATCCGATGAGAAGCAGTCAGCCCAGCAAGCACGGTCAAAGTCAGATAAATCCGCTACGCCAAATAACGGACAGGCTGTTGAAGGTAATATGGAGCAAATTCAAAAAGATATGTTAGCTGATGCGTGGTTGAATCAAATTGAGGAAAATTCTGAGCAGTTATTAAAAAATCAATTTAAAATTGATCAATGGCTCGCGGAACAAAAACGTATTGCCACGCCAACACAGGATTGGTAACTCTTTAGACTTGGATATTTGTCAGATAGTGCGTTTAAATTTTATTTCGTTCAGTAGGTTAGCATGAACATTTTACAATATCTGTGATGGCTAGACTTGGGCAAGGATAAATAACCGCTTGACATTGTAACCGTTAAGCAGTAGTCTAGCGAGGGCATTAACCGTTTTTTCACTTGTTTCTAGTGTAACTGCAGCTTATTTTAAGCGAGAATCATTTTATGTCCTATTTCAAAGTATATTTACGCCGTTTCGTGGGATTAGCCCTGTTGTGGACGACTCCCGTCATGGCACAAGATTTTATTGATTTTTGGTGTGAATTGGCAGAAGAGTCGGGGAATCAATGTCATGTTTTTGATGCTATTTTGACCCCTAAAGCTGAGATTGACATGGAAACGATCATTGGGAATGGTCTGAACAAGATGCAACCGATTGTAAATCGAACGTTGAAAGTCAGCCCGGCAAGTCATGGAAAAATCACCAGTTCTCCGGCAGGGGTGGACTGTGGGAGTCAGTGTGACAAATATTTCGTGGATGGCACCAGCGTCACTCTGACTGCAACTCCAGAGACAGGCTATCGTTTTTCTAGTTGGCAAGGAGCATGTAGCGGGACATCTTCCTCAGTTACATTTAAAATCTCAAGCGATTTGAATTGTAGCGCGCAGTTTGTTATCGTTCCGCAGGTTGATCCGACTGAGCCTACTACCAAACCGGGTGAGCCTACTACCAAACCGGGTGAGCCTACTACCAAACCGGGTGAGCCTACTACCAAACCGGGTGAGCCTACTACC
>DYNO01000060.1:2776-16593 GCA_020721025.1 Thiomargarita sp.
GTGAGCCTACTACCAAACCGGGTGAGCCTACTACCAAACCGGGTGAGCCTACTACTAAACCGGGTGAGCCTACTACCAAACCGGGTGAGCCTACTCCGCCGGTTCAACCTGCAATTACAGTTTGCAATCCATCTGCCCCATTGCAAGCGGTACAAAGTCGAGTCGAATTAACGATGGGTGAAAGCAGTGTGGTGAAAGTTACGGGTGGACAAGAACGCAGTCTGTTGCAAGTTGATCAACGGATGGTTCAAGTTGAAGGTTTTGAAGGCGTGGGAACACAACAATTTGGAATTCAACTCCTTCCCCGTTCCGTTGGCGAAACCATGTTGAAAGTGACTGATTGTACGCATCAGGAAGTGACAATTTACCTCACTATCAATCCTCAACCGCCCAAACGTTGCGAAGCGCATTTGCCCTTGGTTGCCGCACAACCGGAAGTGATTTTTATGGAAGGTGATACTGCAAAAACCATTTTCTTCACTGGAGGACTTGATGATGCAAAAATTCAGCGGAATATCAGTCAACGACCGGATGAATCCATTGTTCGGGTGGCGGGCGTAAATAGACCGGCTGGGGAGGGTTTAGCGGTGACTTTAGAACCCAAGCAAAAAGGCGATACTTATCTGAAGGTTCAAGATTGCAGTGGTGAAGCCAGCCTGAGAATTGTTGTTGAAAAACCCAACGCGTTGGCAATAGATAAGTGGGGAAGATTCAGCAAATCTCAGAGTTATTTCAAACCTACCTTGAAAACAGAGGGCACGACCAAGCAGCTAGAAACTTACGTGCACGTAGAAACGGCGCATCGTGGCAAGACGTTAGGAATCATCTATGTGCTTGAAACCCAAACGAATGGTAAATCTTCCTTTCAAACGTGGGATAATCAAAGTTGGCAAAACTGGGATGCTCAACAACTCGACTCGTTAGAGATCAGCGAAATCTTTAGCAGCGCGCTAGAGAGTTTGACAACTCAACCGGTGCAGTTACCCAGTTATCCATTCCGTAAACTTTATGTTGGCTACCGAGTTGAGGGAACGATTGTTTTTTATGAAATGATGTTAAATAACAACGGATTGTAAACTTTTAAGCGAGTAGTGATTCAAGAACATTCTGTCAATGAATCGCTACTTGCTTTGTTTCATCGTTCAAAAAGGTGAGATATCTCGTTGTTTAATAACCAATAATGTGACATCATCTTGCAACTTACATTTCCCCAGATGATGACGCAAATCGTTGATCACTGCCTGTTGAATTTCTAGTGCACTTAACGACCAATGTTGACTCACCACGTCGCATAATCGTTCTAACCCGTAAAACTGCCTTGCTTCATTCATTGCTTCCGTAACTCCATCAGTATAAAGCACAATGCCCTCGCCCTGCGCTAAATTCATCTCGTATTGTGCCACAAACTGTGCGATATCGGGTTCTATCCCAACCATGAATCCCAAGTGAAATGTATCGATTCGCTCTACTTTTCCGAACTGATTGATATATAAAATTTCTTCATGCTGTCCGCTGAAGCGCAGTTTGCCATTGTCATAATCAATCAATAATAAAGTAAGGTTTTTATCACTCTGCATTCGCTGCAAATTATGATACAATGCGTGATTGAGAATATTTAAAAAAACTTTTGAATCAGTTATTTGTGATGAAAGCAAAACACGCACCGCCGTTTGCACCATGAGCATCAATACCCCACTTTCTAAACCATGCCCGGTCACATCGCCAATGCCAATTTTGATGCGCCCGTTATCTTGCAAAATATCGTAATAATCGCCACCCACTTCTGCTGCTGGTTCCATGAATGCGGCAATGTCTAACGGTTTGATTTGTAACAATTCTTCTGCACGCGGCAACACCATCTGTTGCAATTTTCGTGTGATTTCTAATTCCGTACCCATGCGTTGATTTTCCTCGCGCAAATACTCATTGAGTGTGCAGATTTCTTCATTGGCTTGTGCAAGTTCATAGGTACGTTCATGTACTTTGGCTTCTAAATGTTCAAATAATTCTTGGAGTTGTTTCGCCATCCGGTTGAATGAATGCGCCAATTCGCCTAACTCATCCGTGCGCTCGACAGGCAATTGAGTCCATGTGCGTTGTGCCAGATGATGCGCGGCTTGATTCAGATAACTGATAGGGCGAATCACCCAGTGAGAAATCAACAGACTAAGAAGCAAAGAACTCAATAACGCAACGCTGGCTGATAAAATAGTCAGGCGCGTATTTTTATCTATTTCGCCTGTAAAATCATGCTCTGGCACCACCACCACGATGAGCCAATCAAGATTATCATTGCTAAATGGCAGAATTTTGACCCATTGCCGTTCATTTTCAAGCCAATAGTCGAATTGAGTGGCTTGCTGTATTTGAAAAATATGGGGAAGATTTTGTTGAATAAATTGAGCAGTTTGGCGAATTTGTAAGGATTGACTCTCGTATGCGACAAGGCGTTGTACTTTTTTGTCAATCAAGCTGAGAGAATAAAGTTTTTCTTGAGTGGAAGTGGCAATGAGTTTTCCATCACGTTCCATGATAAAAGTTTGCCCACGAGGACTAATGGATAACTCGTGCAAGAATCGGCTGAGATCAGTCAAGGTAAAATCAATCGCGACGACACCTAAGAATTTTCCATTTTTAAACAGTGGCTTACTCTGCGTTACCGAGAGCCAAGTTTGCCCAAAAAAGCTAAAAATTTCACTCCAATTCGATTTCCCCACCTGTACTGCCCAATGGGTTCGTTGGGTGCGCGCCGCGTTTTGATACCACATTTGCTGTTTAGGATCGTACATTGGAACAAAGGAGATTGATTTTTCGCCCCGTTGTCCCTGCATATTTATGTGGTAAGTTTCCATATCGCCCTGCGTATTTTTGTCAGCAATATCCACTGTGAGCGAGTGGTCGGCATGACGTTCTATTCCCATGAATTCACCATTTTCATTGCCCAGTTGAATATAACTCATCTGATCAAAGAGTTGCAATTGCTTGAGAAAGTAGTGTTGTAAGGTTTCCGAAGATTGCGTGTCTAACCAATTGAGATCAACCGCATCTTGAATTGCTTGATTGACTTTGTGCGGGGTTTCGAGATAGTGTAGTAAATGGGTTTGAATACGAATACTGATGGCGTGATGAAGTTGCTGCGCGAGGGCACCCACCGCTAAGTGTCCATGATTCCAAGATAATCCGCCAACGATACTCACGGTGAGCAGTAACAGCATGGTATATGGAACAATGAACACATAACGCAAGGGGAGCAAATTTATCCAATGGGCACACTGCTGACGAAACAATTGAATCATAGATTTTTTTAAATGGCGCGGGATTCAAATTGAAGAGAGATAATGAATGATGTTGGGGACAGGTTTTTTATCATTATCGGATAAATCAATCAGTTGAGAATATTTTTGGTTCCGCCAACTGATTGAAATTGAGATGGAATTTTAAAACTATCCAAACAATGGAAATTAAGCCAATGACTAATGCTGCCGTGCTGCTAAACGTTTTTGATAAGCCAACATTTTGCGAATGAAACTGTAATCTTCGTCTTTTGCTGGAACTAATCCATTGTATTCTAATCCTTTTTCGTCACGAAAACTCAAAAACGCAGTTTCTATCGCCCGTTTCAAATCATCAGGTAAATCTTGGCGATAGGCAAATAACGAATTTGGAATCAATTCAGAACGCCACACAATGATGAATTTTTCTGCATCAACTGACCAATCATTCTCCTTGCCGCGCCGGAGTAAATTATCACTGACTGCAACCGCATCAGCAGTACGATTTTCTAATGCCACGATAGAATTTTGATGACTGCCAGAATAACCGACGTGACTAAAATACTGGGCGGGGTCAATGTGCGCTTCTAAGTAAAAAAACATGTTAGGAATCAAGGTGCCACTGGTGGAATTCGGATCGGTATATAACCAACGTTTTCCTTTTAAATCGGCAAATTGCTTTAATCCAGAATCTTTCAAGGTCACGATAACACTCTGATAACCTTCCGAACCATCCTTGCTTAAAATGCGTGCAAATGCCACCGCACCCGCTTGTTCAGACGCTTCAACGTAGGATTTGGGCCCGTAGTAGGCGATATCGACCTTTTTATCCTTCATTTCAGTGATAGTTCCACCGTATTCTGTCGCAAAGCGCAATTCAAGCGTTACCTTCAGTTGTTTTTCAACATGGGTAATCAAACTTCCATAACGTTTTCTCAGCGCGCTTTCCGATTCGTCGGGAATAAAACCCAAAACTAATTTTTGAGGAATAACAGATTCTGCCAACGTGCTAAGTGGGATATGACATAAAAAACAACTCAGAACAAAAATGAGTCCTTGACGTAACATCATTATTCTCCTAAAATTCAACGATTATTTTTTATCTCTTCAGAGTGTATCTAGTCACGATGTATTTATGATGACAGGATAGGAAGTCGAGTCGGTTGATACTTAAAAATTTTTTAAATCAGAATGTTACAGAGTCACTGCAACCAGATGACTTTTTCTCTCAATTTCGTGTTATTTTTCTTAAATGCTATCTTCTGCTATCATGTCAACGTATCCAAACACTTCTATTTGAACACCTATCCTCCCCTTCGGTAAAAATAATTATCGCTAGAACAGTGAATTACGACCATAATTTCTCATGCAGGTGATTGCAATTATTTTAGCAAATATCCCATTATTCTCATCTAACTCAATTGATTGCTTCAACAATAAAAAAGTGATCATGACAAATTCGCTATGATAGAACTTACTTTAAATCAAGTCGCCACGGCACTGCACGCCCAATTTTCTGGGACAAACGCATCATTTACGGGCATCAGTACCGATACACGTCAACTCACGCCGGGCATGTTATACATCGCACTGCGCGGACAACGTTTTGATGGACATCAATTTCTTGCACAAGCTCAACAACAAGGCGCGATTGCCGCAATCGTTGAACAACCCGTCACCTTGCCCAACTTTCCCACGTTGCAAGTAGAAAACACGCTACACGCTTTGGGAGAATTGGCGAAATTGTGGCGACAACATTTCTCTATCCCCTTGATTGCATTGACTGGCAGCAATGGTAAAACGACAACGAAAGAAATGATTCATGCGATTTTTGCACAGCGGGGGCTGGGTTTAGCAACGCAGGGGAATTTAAACAATGAGATTGGCGTACCTTTGACTTTATTTCGACTGGGCGCGGAACACCATTATGCTGTGATTGAAATGGGGGCAAATCATGCGGGCGAAATTCAGTATTTAACCCAAATTGCTCAACCCACGGTTGCCGTGATCACCCAGTGTGCCCCGTCGCATTTAGAAGGTTTTAAAAGTTTGGATGGAGTCGCACACGCCAAAGGAGAAATTTTTTCCGGGTTACGCGCTGACGGAGTGGCAGTGATTAATGTTGATGATAATTATAATAATTTATGGCGAGAACTGGCAGCTCCGCACCGCATTCTCAGTTTTGGATTGACTCAACCGGCGAGCGTCACTGCCACAAATATTCATTTAACCGCCTCTGGCAGTGAATTTACCTTGAAAACTGAAAAAGGTGACATTCAGATTCAATTGCCATTATTAGGTAAACACAATATCATGAATGCGTTAGCTGCCAGTGCCGCGGCGTTGGCTTGTGAGCTTCCTTTAACCATGATTCAAGCCGGTCTGCAAACAATTCAATCAGTTAAAGGTCGCTTACAACCCAAAACTGCGTGTAATCATAATTTATTGCTTGATGACACGTATAATGCCAATCCTACCTCGCTTCATGCCGCGCTGGATGTTTTAATGCACTATCCCGCGCCCCGCTGGCTTATTTTGGGAGATATGAATGAGTTAGGTCAAGAAAGTGTTGCATTGCATCAACAATCCGGTACGTTGGCGCGAGAATTAGGAGTTGAACAACTGTGGGCGGTTGGCACAATGAGCAAACATGCAGCAAACAGTTTTGGCACCCATGCGACCCATTTCGATGATCATGCGTCACTGATTGCCGCGTTACAACATGAATTGGCACGGCAACAAGGAATTACGTTATTAATCAAAGGGTCGCGCGGCATGACAATGGAACAAGTGGTTCAAGCACTACAATAGGAAATAATTATGCTGCTATGGTTGAGTGAATATCTCACGCAATATTACAATGTGTTTCATGTCTTTCAATATTTGACTTTACGCAGTATTTTGAGTGTATTAACCGCATTATTGCTATCGTTGATCGTCGGGCCCATCATGATTCACAGCCTACGAGAAAATCAAATTGGGCAAAGTGTGCGTGATGACGGGCCCAAAAGCCATCTGAGTAAGGCAGGAACTCCCACGATGGGCGGAACATTGATCTTGGTCGCGGTCGCCGCCAGTACGCTGTTGTGGGCAGATTTATCGAATCGTTTTATCTGGATCGTCTTGATTGTTACGCTATTATTTGGCTGTATTGGTTGGGTCGATGACTATCGCAAGGTGATGTTACGCAATCCCAAAGGTTTAGCGGCGCGTGAAAAATATTTATGGCAATCGGTTGTGGCAATTGGGGCGGCATTGGTGTTGTTAAAAACCGCACAATCTCCCACAGAAACGCAATTAATCGTGCCATTTTTCAAACACATTCGCATTGATTTGGTGCCATGGATGTTCGTAATTCTGACCTATTTCGTGATCGTAGGTTCAAGTAATGCCGTGAATTTAACCGATGGTTTAGACGGTTTAGCAATTATGCCGACTGTATTGGTTGCTGGAGCGTTGGGGATTTTCGCTTATCTCACCGGACATGTGAAATTCGCCGAATATCTTCAAATTCCTTATGTTGCGGGCGTGGGTGAACTGGTGATTTTTTGCGGCGCGATGGTTGGGGCGGGTTTAGGATTCCTCTGGTTTAATACCTATCCTGCACAAGTTTTCATGGGCGATGTCGGCGCGTTGGCGTTGGGGGCAGCGTTGGGAACAATCGCCGTGATTGTGCGTCAGGAATTGGTCTTGGTGATTATGGGCGGAATTTTTGTCATGGAAACAGTTTCAGTGATTTTGCAAGTGGCTTCATTTAAACTGACGGGACGACGCATTTTTCGCATGGCACCGTTACACCATCACTTTGAATTAAAAGGCTGGCCCGAGCCGCGAGTGATTGTGCGCTTTTGGATTATCACGGTGGTTTTAGTTTTAATCGGATTAGCCTCGTTGAAAATTCGTTAGTATTCACAATTACTTATGAGTCAAACCGCAGAAATAAACCCGGATGATGCCTCAAGAGTCACAAAGATTTATTGGCATCGGCTATTCGGATTAACGTTAATGGATTTACTCGCCAACTCGAATTATCAAGTTGAATTGGAAAAAGAATTATCGCTGAAGAAACAATATTTAGATGTGGTAATCATTCGCAAAACGTTGGGCAATCCATTAAATGAGATGCCGGCGGGTTTAGAACAATTGGCAGAGCATAATCTATTAACTTACAAATCGTTACAAGAGCCGTTAGATGAATGGGCAATTGAAGAACTGATTGGGCATTACACCAATTATCGAAAATTAGTCAGTCCATCGTTAGATAACTTATTGCCTGCGAATCATTTTCAACTGTACGCGGTCAGCACCCGTTATCCGAATAATTTATTGAATAAACGACTCAGTTTCCAAAAAGTGCAACAAGGTGTATTTGAACTCGTTTGGGGCAAACGTTTGATCAAACTGATTGTGCTCAACCGAATTGCCTTAGAACAAAAAAATGCCTTTTGGTTATTATTCAGTGGTCAAGCCAAGGGATTCGGCTACGGAGATCAGCACTACCATTGGCGACATCCGAGCGAACGTGCATTGTTGAACCAACTGTATGAACTGTATCAAAAAGAGGGGGTTGTCATGCCTTATACAATGGAAGATTTCAATCGGGATTTTACCAGAGACCATCTTCATTTACTGCCACCGGAAGAACGGTTAAGAGGATTGCCACCGGAGGAACGGCTAAGAGGATTGCCACCGGAAGCTGTCTTCAAACAATTCTCTCCCGAAGAACGGTTGAAAGGATTAGCTTTAGAGACGATATTTAATCAATTTTCCCCTGAGATGATTGAAGCCTATCTATCAAAAATTAAAGGAAAAGAGTAAGGAGATTTGTTTTGTCATCGTCTATTCCCGTAGTACAAGATAATAGTTTCTTGCCGAATTTTTGCAAAATGACCACGCTGTTTTTTGCTATTATCTTGACCGAACTATTCGCCATTATTTTAGTATTAATGCAAGATGGTTCGCATTGGTCAACAGTACAACGATTCTTACTGACTGATTTAATGGTTATTTCGATATTCATGCAGCTCGTCACCTTGCTCAGTATTGGAAGTTTATGCGGATTACGACGTTGGCTAGTCAGGATTCACAATCAATTGACAGCAGCACTCATTAGTTACATGGTGATTTTGTGGATCACTTGGTTGGTCAGCGAGGTAGGGTGGCAATTTAATCAATGGGCTATCAAAAAAGATATTTTATTCCAAATTCCGCATTATTGGTATTTATTCAAAAACCTCGCATTGACCAGTTTAGTCACATTGGTGATTTTAGGATATGGATATTGGCGCGGTTTGTGGAATAAAAGTGCTTCTTTATTGATCTATCTGACAATTTTAATGGTTGCATTGTTCCTGACAGAATTACTCAACCTGCTCACCATTGATTATAATCACTATGATCAGATGGTTGAACACTTGCTGTTTTTATGGCGTAATTTGGGAGTCAGTGCGATAGTAACAGCAATTGTACTGCGCTATTTCTACATGCAACATGATTGGCGCAAACAGACACAAGCTCATGCCCATGCGCGCCTACAAGCCCTACAAGCCTGTATTCACCCGCATTTTTTGTTTAACACCCTGAATACAATTGCCAGTCTCATTCGTTTTGACCCTAATCGCGCCGAATCCGCGGTCGAAGATTTAGCCGAATTATTTCGTGCTAGTTTTCGGGATGTGCAGCGGTTAATTACCATTCAAGATGAAATCGACATTTGCCAACAATATTTGCGAATCGAAGAATTACGGCTAGACCAACGTCTGCAAGTGGCTTGGCAGATTGACAATTTACCCAGAGACGCACTTATTCCACTGTTATGTTTGCAACCGTTATTGGAAAATGCGGTATATTATGGCATTCAACCCTTGCCAGAGGGCGGCGTGATTACCATTACCAGCGTGCGTGATGGCGACCAATTGACAATAGAAATTGAAAATCCATGTGTTGCTGACATTCAAAAGTCTCGTGGTTTAGGAGTTGCGCAAGATAATGTAAGAGAACGCCTTAAAGTTTACTTTGGTGGACAAGGTAAATTAACAATTTATCAAGAATCTAACTGTTATCGTGCAAGTTTGCGCATCCCGTATCAAAAAACTTATGAAAATCCTAATAGTTGACGATGAACCCCTAGCGCGACAACGACTGGCTGCCCTAGTCCATGAAATCGGTATCGGTCAAGTGGTGGCGGAACTGAGCAATGGTAAAGACATTATCAAAGTCGTTGAAATTTATCATCCTGACGTGGTGTTGCTAGACATTCGGATGCCCGGTGTCGATGGAATGCAGGCGGCACGACAGTTGGAAACTCTGTATCCCGCCCCCGCCATCATTTTCACCACTGCATTTGGGGATCGTGCACTGGAAGCCTTTGATCAACAAGCAGCGGATTATTTACTCAAACCCATTCGCAAAGATCGGCTAGAAAAAGCCCTACGGCGTGCCTACACATTGTTACATTCTGACACAACCACGATCCCTCAGCAGGAAATTAAAGCCACCACCCGTAGCCATATCAGTGTCTATGTACGTGGTAATATTGTACTAATTCCGGTGAAGGAAATTTACTACTTTTTTGCCGATGACAAATACCTCATGTTGCATTGGAGCAAGGGTAACATATTGATTCATGAGACGTTAAAAGATTTGGAAAATGAATTTGCAGGACAATTTTTACGCATTCACCGCAGCACCCTTGTGTCAGTTTCCCACATTGGCGGCATGATAAAAAAAACAGAAATTGGGCAAATGCAAACCAAGACAGTACATTTCTTTGTCAAACTGAAAGACACCGACATCAGTTTAGAAGTCAGTCGCCGCCATCTCCCAATAGTGCGTAACTTATTGAAAGATATGCGTTTGCCTGGTGCGATATGAACAGAAAAATGTGGTATTTTTTAGCCTTACTGTGGTGGAGTAAAATTAACAGAAAATGAGGTATTTTATGCACGAACATCCTGAAATTCAAATTGCCTCGCCCTCGCCTAGCCACACCCCACAGCCAGATTGGAATTTACTTCATCTCTTCAATATTTATCGCTTAAGTATTGTCATCGTATTTTTCAGTTCATGGTTGATGGGACTCGCCCCCAATTATCTCGGAATTTATGATCAATATTTATTTCTCAGTATCTGTTTATTATATCTACTCTTTGGTTTAATCAGTATCGCTACTATACAATACCAACTGCTACTCTTCCGAGTACAAGTCTTAGAACAGGTTGTGGTGGATATTTTGGCAATTACACTACTGATGCACGCAAGTGGTGGGGCAGGCAGCGGAATCGGGATGTTACTGGTCATTACCATTGCCGGCGGAAGTTTATTAACGGAGGGCAGAACTGCATTTTTCTTTGCTGCCATCGCCAGTTTGTGTATTTTGATTCAAGTCACGTTATCAGATATTTACGAATGGTTCCCCAATACCAACTACACGCAGGCAGGAATTCTGGGCATGTCCTTTTTCGCGACCGCCTATCTTGCCTTCACCCTCGCCCACCGTATCCGTGTCACCGAAGCCCTTGCCCGACAACGTGGTGTGCACCTGCGCTATTTCTCTGAATTAAATGAACAAATCGTCCAGCACATCCAATCTGGTATTTTAGTCATTGATGCAGTGGGACGAATTCGCCTATTCAACGATGCCGCAAAACGGTTATTAAGTTTAAATAACAATGCGTTGTATCCTAACTTGCTGGAACAAAAACTCAACATCGTCGCACCCGCTCTCGCGGAACTGGTATCCCAATGGCGACGCGGCGAAAAACGTTCCACCCTACTTTTTCGTCCGGCAAATGGCGAAGTCGATGTCATTCCCACGTTTAAGCGATTGAATCGTAACGGAGTGATCAATATTTTAATTCTATTAGAAGATGCCATGCTGATCGCCCAACAAGCCCAATTGGTCAAACTGGCGGCATTGGGACGGTTAACTGCCAGTATCGCCCATGAAATTCGGAATCCTTTAAATTCAATAAATTATTCTGGACAACTCCTTGCGGAACTGGATTATTTAACCGCAGATGACAAACATTTAACCGAAATCATCGTGCGAAATTGTCAGCGAGTCAACGATATTATTGAAAGCGTGTTGCAATTGGGGCGGTCACAACGGCATTTATCGGAAGAATTGACGCAATTTAAACTTTATGACTGGTTACAAGATTTTGTCACCGATTTGGTGTTACAACACAATTTACAACCGCAACAGATTGAAATTTATACCCAACATCCACAGATCACGGTACGTTTTGACCCAGTGCAATTGTATCAAGTGCTCGGTAATTTATCAGAAAATGGGTTACGTTACAGTCAGACTCAGCCCTTGTTAAAATTCGTGATCAGTGTGCAGCTAGAATCAAATTCAGTATATTTAGATATTTACGACCACGGTCGGGGAATGCAACCTGAAATTGCTGAACATATTTTTGAACCCTTTTTCACCACAGAATCGATGGGCACCGGGCTGGGTTTATACATTGCCAAAGAAATTTGTGAAGCCAATGATGCGACGCTGCAATTGGTGCAAAATTTAGCAAAAGGTTGTTGTTTCAGAATCCATTTTTTGGGCACCGAGGTCGGTTAATCTTATGACAAAAATCGAAGCGAAGAAAATACAATCCGTCTGTCTCATTGTTGATGATGAAGTGGATAACTTGGTGGTTTTAGAAAGAACCTTGAAAGGTTTAGGAATCGAATGTCTGAAGGCGAGCACAGTCAACGAAGCATTAAAATTAATAGCATCTGCTGAATTTTCCTTATGTATCACCGATATGCAACTTCCGAACACGCGCGGCGGAGCCCTACGTTCTGACGGCGGTATGGATATCATTGCCAATATTCACCAAAAAAAACCTGATCTTCCCATCATTGCCATTACCGGTTTTTCTGATTTGGAATCTACCGTGCAAGTGCTGAAATTGGGCGCGTTCGATTATACGTTTAAACCGATTACCGTGATCACCTTGCGTCACATCGTCAACAGTGCATTACGCTATTCAGAAAGCATTTTGATGAAAAATGTCGAAAAACGCGAATATATTGCCAATAACTTGATTGGTAACTCCAAAATTATGCGTGAACTGCGCTCAAAACTCGAAACCTGTGCTTACACGCAGATACCGGTGCATATTAACGGGGAATCAGGCACTGGCAAGGAAGTGGTGGCGCGAGTGATTCATCGGCTGAGTTCGCGGGCAGAAAAACCTTTCGTTCCCGTCAATTGCAGTGCGATTCCGTCTGAACTGGTGGAAAGCGAATTTTTTGGACATAAAAAGGGCAGTTTTAGCGGGGCAACGCAGGACAAAACCGGATTATTTCAAGCAGCAGAGGGGGGAGTATTATTTTTAGATGAAATTGGCGATCTCCCGTTCACTGTACAAGCCAAATTACTGCGCGCCATTCAAGAAAAAAAAATCCGTCCGCTCGGTTCAACGCAAGAAATTCCGGTCGATGTGCGTATTTTGAGTGCAACCCATCAAGATTTAGAAGAATTGGTGAAAATAGGCAGTTTCCGGCAAGATTTACTGTATCGAATCAAGGTCGTCGAATTGCGTGTGCCACCATTACGGGAACGGGTTGAAGATATTCCACTTCTCGCTGCAAAAATCTTAGACCGTATCAGTAAAGAATCAAACATGGTTCCCCCATTTCAATTTTCTTCCAATGCACTGATTACATTGCAAAATTATCCATTTGACGGCAATGTGCGGGAATTGCAAAATATTTTAGAACGAACTGCCACCGTTTGCCAAAGTAGCAGAATTTCTCGAAAAAATTTGGAACTGCCCGGCATGGAGCAGGATGACGATGATTGTGATGCGGCAGAGGAAGAAGAGCTAGAAACGATAGAGGAAATTATCAGTGATAACGACGAACCGCCAATTGATTCAAAAGATGATATTCTCAACGCCCCCAACATCAAACTCAACCCAGAATCAGAAGCAGAAAGAGCTAAAATTATCATCGCACTAGAACAAACGGGGCACAATTTCAGTCTCGCAGCGAAATTACTCAACATGACCCGTGCTACCTTGCGCTATCGAATCAAGCAGATTAAAAAATCCATTATCTTGGTCGCGATGGCACAGGTGGGAGGTAATTTCCAGATGGCGGCGAAAATACTCGGTGTGAGTGTCGCTGTGCTGCGCGAAGAAATTGTTCGTCTTTGGGGAGATAAACCACCAAAATTTAAATATTAGGAATGACGCAGTTGAAACAGATTTCCATTGATTTTATTCAAGACTGCGGACAGTTTTCTACAACCACGGATGAAACTCAATAAGTTATGCTACTCATTCGATAACTAATTGATACTAAAATATAATTTTAGAACTGTCCGAACCATTGTGATTCAAATATCGAAAAATCGCTCAAAACAAAACCATTTGAATCAATTAAACTGCGTGACTTAAATACAACTACGATATTATAAGATATAGTTCCCCATTCTACTAACTTATCCGCTAGAATTGTCTTGAAAAAATAAAATCTCACCTGTTACATTTCTGCTGAACCCGGTTGAACATTGCTGATCTACCGTCCCAACAA
>DYNO01000236.1:0-4170 GCA_020721025.1 Thiomargarita sp.
GAAAATAAAGTGTCATCACCTGTCAATTCTAAAATCGGTGGATGACACTTCGTTTATAGAACCTACACTTGTTATCTTTATGTGCGGTGATTTTTTCTATAGACCATCGCCTCACGACTTAATTCTTGTACACTTTTATCTGTCCACAAACGTTCTCTCCACTGAGTATAGTCAAATGCTTCGGTATGGATGATAGCAATAAACTTTTCGGCTTCTACCATACCTAACTTATCTATGAGTATTTGCATCCCATCAAAAGTAATTTCTGTGTCAGTTCTCATTATTTATCCAAAGTCAAAAATATGATCGGATTGATCACTTTGAGATGAGTCAGTTCTCGTGTTTTACGCAAGATGCCCTTGTCTGTGGTAAAAAAATAATCGCACTTCCCATAAAACGGCAGTTATCCAAATATACTCTCATGTTGATTCTTGATACCACTAAAAATATTGCAGATGAGTGGAATGATAGCACAAACAAAAAGCCCCACATCTTTACAATGCAGGGCAGGAAATTGAGGGGGAAAATAAAGTGTCATCACCCGTTAATTCTAAAATCGGTGGATGACACTTCGTTTGTACAGCCTATGCTTGCTGAAAGTTATTTCACTGTGACACTGAAAGGTTTCAGGGTTGAACCACCCGTTTTGTCATTCACTTTACCGTCTTTTACGCCCTTAGTATAAGAGGGAGTACAACTGAATTTCTGCATAGTCGCACTTCTGCTTCCAACAACGGTTGGGTTAGGGCAATCTTTGAGATAAAATGCCAACGTGTCAGGTAAATTACTTCCTGTAACAGTAAATGTGGTCAACTTACCATAAGTAACTGTTGAAGGAGATACGCCTGTCACTTGCGGCGGTGGTACTGTTACGGTAAAACTACCATTGTAAGATTGCTCATTACCGGCAGCATCTTTTACCCAAAGCGCATAGTAATAAGTCCCGGCGGTCAACAGACTGGTATTAAGTTGGTAATTGCCAGCACCAAGAGTACCGTTATTTTTCCAACCCGTTGTTACTGGTATCATGCTCACTCTGCTATCTGGTGTATTACTTCCAGCGGGGGCAATATTAAATGAAACTTTAGCAAGTTGTTTGTTGTCAGAAGCTGACCAGCCTATAGTGACTCTCTCCCCTTTCACATAACTAGATTTGATTGAGGTAGTGAGTTGACCGGTCGGTTTTATAGTATCAGGTTTTTCTTTGACAACAAAACTACCTGTATAAGATTGCTTATTGCCTGTTGCATCTCTCACCCAAAGAGCATAGTAGTAAGTACCTGACAGCTTGCTTGTGTCAATGTAATGTACACCTGAACCCTTCTTACCATTGTCTGTCCAGCCACTTGTTACTGAAGTACTGAGTGATGGAATTGGAGTGGTATTTCCTGTAGCCACGTTAAATGACACTTTAGCAAGTTGCATATTATCAGTTGCAGACCATTTTACTGTAATCTGATCCCCTTGTGTGTAGCTAGTACTAATAGGGGGGCTAATGCTGCCTTTTGGCTTTTCAGTATCTACCGCTTTCAACACTGTTACATATAGCATAGAAGTTTTAGTGGTAGTCTTCTCTGTGTAACTTACTGTTATACCCACGTTAGTGCTTTGGGAAACATTTCCTGCCACTAAGTTCCCTTGACTCACTGTTAGCGCAGCAGTGTTATTGCTACTCCACGTAGTAGATGCTGTAACATCCTTGGTACTTTTATCTGAGTAAGTTGCAATTGCTTTACATGTAGCATTACCACCACTGTTCAGAGTCGTTGTGGGACAACTGGAGGCTAAAGCAGTGAGTGTTAGAGCAGGAGTTGTTGTCGGAGCAGTCATAAAATAACCTTCAGCTCCTTTGTTATTTTCAAGACCATCTGTAAAGTATAATCCCACAAACCACTTGTACCACTGATTGGGTTTTAATGCGCCACAACTGTTAGATGAGTAGCTGGTGACTTTCCCAATTGATTTCGTGTTGCAAGTACCAACGTAATTACCTGCTGTACCGTTGTAACCAGCGGCTTCCCGTAAAGTGAGTTTAACATCCGATACTGTTGCTGTATTATTCAAATCCCAATTTAGATTAACTCCATTGGTACTCATATTCTGAGTGTTATCAATAGGACTCATCAGTTTTGGATTGTTTTTAGTGGTTGGGGTCGCATTTTGTTGGAATGCAAGATAAGTTTCTGGATCTAACCAGCCATTTGTCTTAACTGCATCACAACTCAGGTTTCCATCCGAATATCCCCAACCTCTTGTTCCGGGATCCTTTCTACTAAGACCAAAGTGCAAATGATCGTTGTTAACGGTTCTGACATCACCCTTCCCATAAGATTCACGGATACTGCCAATAATATCACCTGCTTTTACAGTTGCTCCTACCGACAGAGAACTCTTTAAGTGACCATAAGAACCATATACAGTGTCACCATTACAGTTATGTTTAATAATCAGAAATGAGTTCCAGTATTTTCCGTATTGAGTATCGTAGTGTGTCGCCCCATACAGTTCATCTGTATTATTCAGTTTTACGGTGCCATCACAAATGCTGTGCACAGAGTCACCAAGAGAGGCTTTATAATCAACACCTTCGTGAGTGGCTGGTTTGTTCTCAATAGTTGCCGGAGCACAAAATTTAAACATTGGTGGTGGTAGTGTAGCTAATGGAGAAACCACTGGTAAGACCGGTCTGTCAGTAACCGTCAAAATACCCGATTTAGTTGCTTCATTGATTACATTGTTAGAAGCGTCTTTATTCTTGACAGTAACAGGTCTATCCCCTTGGGGAACTTGTTTTTCTGCACTGCTGCCATAAACTTGTTTTACTTGCAACACGATTTCGTTGGCAGTTGAACTTACGAGTGTTTGTTCTACACCGGGAATGAATACAGCCGGATTGGAAAAGTTAGAACCCTTAACTGTCAAGCTGAACCAAGTGGTCGAATCACCTAGAATTGCTTGAGCTTCTTTCAAAGCAGAAGGCATGACTGAAGTAATCACTGGCGCAACAGGAGTAGGATTAACTGGAGGATTAACTGGAGGTTTAGCTGTTGTATCGGCGACTCCCTTGTTGTAACCTTCGTCATAACCACTCTTTTTTGCAGCATCTAATTGTGTTTGTGTGAAGCCCTTAGGCGCAGCAGCGAGACCACGATTATAACCCGCTGTGTCAGCAGCAGATTTTGCAGCATCTAATTCTACTTGCGTGAAGCCTTTAGGTGCAGCAGCGAGACCCGCTTGATAACCTACTGATCGAGCGTTATCTAAATCAGTTTGTGTGAAACTTTTAGGACATTCCACCGGAGGCAAAGTAACATTAGGAAGGGAATTCTCAATAGCGAAATTGCTAAAATCCATTGCAATACTGCCAGTCTGTCGTGTGTCTCCGCCATCCCCAGTAACTGTTTGTATATACGGTTTATAGCCAACAATACTACTTGGAGCGAAAACACTCATATTAAAACTATTCCAGTTGCTAGAACTCACATCTTTGTAAGCAACTGCCCAAGTACCGTTGTTGTTATAAATCTTAACGTCATAAGAGTACAACGTATTCAAATCGAGTTTAACTTCCTTGTAATAGGTTACATTGCCTCCTCCTACAACATACATCGCTATGCGATGCCCAACATAAGTATTGTAGTAAGCCCAACCTGGATAAGCAGGATCAGGATTATAACCACTGTAGTTACCGAATATTCCTATACATAAAAAGCTAACATCCCTTTTCAAACAAAGATGTGCCCCAGAATTATCTTTATAACCACCTACCTTATTCCGGCTTATTTCCGTCATCGTCGTGCGAACAGACACATCATTCGACTGTAGATCGTACTTTGGGTAAAAGCTCAGTCCCATAGCTTTTCCCATGTAACCATCAGTGCCACCAGCTAATGAAACTCGTAGCTTACTATTTTGCAAGCTATATTCGCCTCCTGTTGTGTTGTAATCTGTGGTAACTGTCCAATTGGACAAATTTAATTGGCTACCGCTAAACTGTTCAGAAAACAGAGTTGCAGCGTGCGCGCTTTGAGTTTGAGAAGGAATTGTAGATACTACGAAAAAAAAGGAAACAACTTGACAAGCAACCCACAGCCATTTTAGACTATTTGGCTTGAGGCTTGAGGCTTGAGGCTTGAGGCTTGAGGCTTGAGGCTTGAGGCTTGAGGCTTG
>DYNO01000236.1:4270-4347 GCA_020721025.1 Thiomargarita sp.
ATCGCGCCTGTCGCCCTGAGTATTGATTCATGGTAATTACTCCACAAAGAAATGATAGTGTAACGCCAATATCACTA
>DYNO01000061.1:0-6490 GCA_020721025.1 Thiomargarita sp.
AAACTTCGCCGTTACTGAGTGTTGCGAGTGTTTTAATCCCCAAATCAACACCGACAGATTCTTGACGATTGGGGTACTCTGTAACATAATCCTCTGTATCTATTAAGAATGACGCAAAATACTTTCCTGCTTTTTTGGAAATCGTGACCTGTTTCAACTTGCCACGAAACCGGATGGGTAGATGATTTTGAAGCAGGATTGGGAAAATGGGTAGGTAAGGGTAATGCGCCGGCGGAAAATTTTGCACGGGTGGTCGATGATCCCGTCAATGCTGGACATGGCAAGGTGGTGACATTTCCTTCGCTGGTGATTGAAGGGGCAATTTATACCCAGATGATGTTTAATCATGCCTCAATGAAAAAACCGTTGAAACTGGAATTTGATTATTTAGGATTACCGAACAAGGGTGGTGCTGCTGGAAATTTAGGCGGTTACATCGGCTACGCGCGCAGTTCGAGTCCGGGTTCCGGTCTCCTTCAAATCATCGCTGGGTGGGCGGTACCGACTTAAATTACACAACTTACAAGGGCGATAGTTACATTCACATTGAAGATGATGGACAATGGCATCGGTATTCAATTGATTTATCTGCCACTGACTTCCCGAACTTCGCATTGATGTTGGAAGATTATCTCTACGCCAATGGCGTTCCGTTAGATGCGCATTTCGATAACATTGCACTGGCTGATGCAGATGGTATCGATCCACCACCCGCAAAACCCATTGATCAGCCAAAACCGCCAGTTGAACTACCACCAACCAAACCGGTTGATCCACCGAAGCCACCGGTACCCCCTAAAGTGGATTGTCAATGCGCGATTTACACCGCTTCAGACAATTCTTTAACGTTGCCCAGTGTGCGTTTAACCACGCGTAATGGTTTAACTGGCGAATCGACGGGAGATGTGCAATATTACTCTGGCAGAATGAAACGCTTTGAATTGTACAGCACGGCGCGGGGTTCTATGTTTGGTTTCAATGTGTTATGCGACACCACTAACCCATTAGACCCGAACAAAATTGTTCCACAATGTGCCGCGACTTTGGAAAATGGCATACTCACCGTTCCTTGCGTGGAAGTTCCGACCCATGGTTTATGCGATGACACCGGCAGTTTTGGCAAAAAATGCTCAATTCCAGAACGTTATCAACTGATGCTCGATAAAATGACCTTACCTAAGACCGACAGTAGTTATAACTCGATTGAAAGTAGTATGTCGTTTATCTTGCGGGAAATGAAGAAGATAACGACTACAACCGTAACAGAAACAAACGTTCCCGCAGCACCCCCTGTTGTAAAGTAAGTTGATTCATCTTTTAGGGTGAGTGAAAATGCTCATTCACCCTAATTCTTTAACAACCACACCGCGCACGCAAATATGAAAAGTGCCCAACTCGCTACATTAGGATTGACGATTTTATCCAGTGGCATGTCCGCATTAGTTTTTGCAGAGAACTTGACTTTAACAATTGGGCATCCTGTGGCTCATTCCTTCTGCGCCCTTGTTCAAAGCCAACACTGGACAGCCAGAAAACCGAATACGGATTGGAAACTCGACTACGCGCCGCTTGCCTTTCCAATCCCGCCAGATTTGCGCGCCCGTTGCCTGACCCATCCAGACCAACCTAAAACGCATTGTTTGGTTTTACAATCAGCCGGTTATACGTTTTGGACATATCAGAATTCAAGTGGAACGGTTTTAGTGGCGTATGACACATCAGGAAATTTGGTGGATCGCTGGGAAATTCACGGGTTGCTCGTCGTTGATATCAAGATCAATCCGCTCACAGACACCGTAGATTTTATTGGGGAAAAGGGAGAAATTTCAAGTTTCACGTGGAATGAATTAAGTCTTGATCCTGCTCACAATTTACCTCCCGCCCCCGGACATTCCTAAAACATCTCAAATCATTACGTTAGAAACGCCAGCATCGCTCACAGTGGGCGCGTCACTCTCGTTAAATCCTACGGGCGGCGCGTCGAAAAATCCGGTCACTTTGGAAAGTACAACCCCACAAAATTGTTCGATTAATGGGAATCAATTGACAGCACTCAAGGCGGGAACATGTACTATTGTGGCGCGTCAAGATGGAAATGAGCACTTTTTAGCTGCCACAGATTTGGAAAAAAGTTTCATTATCAATGCACCGGCACCCGCGCCCATCAATACTGCGCCAAGCAAACTGTGTTTTAACGTGACGGGCAATTACACCACAGATTCAGGAATCACTCGCGCTGGTTACTGCAATGATTATCGTTTTAATAACAATGGCGTACCTTGTCTTTCCATTGTGAATGGCACAGAAATCACCGCCGGCAGTTGCGAAGTCAATCAATTATTGCCTCGTCCCTACCCGATAAAATCCCTAATTGCCACCGGACGCGCTGAAATCAGTACCACGTATTCCGCCAGCACGCCGCGTTGCGACAATTCCACACAATTTACCGAAGCCCGCGTCAAGTTACCGAATGCACTCGCTTTTACATGTATTCGTTATGAGCGCGACGCAGCAACAAACAGTTTTTACTATGGAATTGCTTTGTTGAGTAATACGCAGATATTGAGTTATAAATTGGAAACCACGCCAGATCGATGTGTGGGGCAGTGTCCCGTTTCTCAGTAACATCAGTATGTTATCAACATCGCTTGAGAGTATTCAAAACCTGTCCGGTTTCCAGCAAACTTGACAGGTTGAGATCAGCTTTTTAAAGTGGGTGACTTCTGAAAATTCCGATTCAGACAATCCATCTATTCCATGTAAGATTGCATGAGTTGACAAATTTGTTCTAATTTAAAATCATTTGCCAGTTGATAGAGTTGTTTTGCGAACGCATTGAATTCTGGAAGCTGTTGTAAATGGTCAATTTCTGCAAATACGCCTTCAATATCACCCATCATGCCCAAGTCATACAATTTTTTCGCTTGCGCGGGAGACAAAGTTGCTCCATTCCTCATGGACATGGGTGCTGCCGATTCGGAAACAGGAAGCACTTCCGCCGTGTCGCTGTCAATCATCCAGTTTAAACCTACAAGATGCTGTTGCATCAAATCTAACAAAGCGTCAATGCGAATCGGTTTGGCAATGAAGGCGTTACATCCCGCGGCAAAACTTTCTTGTTGATGATAATCAAACACGCTGGCACTGGCGGCAATAATGGGAACAGTTTGAAATTGAGGCAATTTTCGCAACTGACGCGTTAATTCAAAACCATCTAACACGGGCATCACCAAGTCAGTGAAAATTAAATCAGGTTGAATTTCAATCGCTTGATGCAATCCTTCCTCACCATCTTTGGCTTCGTATAAAATAAATCCGAGAGGTTCAAGCAATTTGATGATAATTGACCGATTTTCCCATTTGTCATCGACCACCAAAACTTTTAAACCCTGCGAGATTTCTATGCCATCTTGTAAATACGTGTAACCAATGATGACCGGCAATTCCTCGTTATGCGATTTGACTAAATTTCTTGTTTCTGGCAATGATAAAGTCATCCAAAAAGTGCTGCCCTTGCCGAATTCGCTGCGAACATGTAATTGCCCGCCCATCATTTCTACCAATTTTTTGGTAATTGACAGCCCCAATCCGGTACCTTCGGCGCGATAACGTTGATCGCCAACCTGTTGAAATGGCTCGAAAATTCTGTCAATTTCTGCTTGAGCAATACCGACTCCGGTATCTTCGACTTGAAAGCGTAAATTGTCATCTTCATCATATCCGACCTTGAGTGTGACCCCGCCTTGTTGGGTGAATTTGACCGCGTTGCCCAATAGATTGATTAACACTTGTCGCAACCGTTTTTCATCGGCATACACACCTTCGGGAAGTATGGAGAGCGGTTCATAGTTGAATGCAATGTCTTTTTGCTGCGCCCGCATTTGAAACAGTTGGGCAATGCTTTCTAAAAATTCGCCAAAGTGAAAATCCGTAGGATACAGTTCAATGCGACTGGCTTCAATCTTTGCTAAATCAAGCACATCTTTAATCAGCGTGAGCAAATATTCACCACTGCGATTAATTACTTTCAGCCCATCGCGTTGTTCTTGATTGATGGTTTTGTCTCGTAACAGAATTTGTGCATAGCCCAAAATGCCATTCAGTGGCGTGCGTAATTCATGGCTCATGTTGGCGAGAAAGGAACTTTTGGCTTGATTGGCGATATCGGCTTGCAATTTGGCTTGTTCTGCAACTTCCCGCGCTTGTTCTAACAGTTGATTTTTATGGAACAATTCATCGGCTTGAGATAATAATTCTTCATTGGTCGCGGATAATTCTTCGGTTTGAGCGGCAACATCTTCTTCTAACCGTTGATTATATTCGTTTAACAGCGTTTCCGATTGTTTGCGTTCTGTGATATCTTCGGATGTTCCCAGTACGCCGACAATATTGCCATGGGTATCGTGTAGCAGTATCTTATTGGTTTCTAACCAGATAATTTTATCTCCATTGGCATCCTGCAATTTCTCGATAATATTCAATGCCGCCAAGCCACTTTGAATCACTCGTCGATCTGCCTGTATGAACTTTTTGGCAAGCTCGTGAGGAAATAATTGTTCATCTATTTTACCTACGATGTCAGTGTATTTTGATAAATTGACTAGGTTTGCGAATGATTTATTGCAGCCGAGATATTTGCCATGAATATCTTTCCAAAAAATTAATTGTGGAATATTATCAATGATTAAGCGTAAAAATTGCTCTTGTTGTTGCAAAATTTGCTCAATATGTTTCTGCTCACTGATATCCACATAGGTACCGACCAAACGAATCAGTTGATCTTCCTGCCACACCCCCTTGGCGCGCGACAGAATCCAGACATAATGCCCTTGCTTGTGTTGCATACGAAATGTCACTTCATACACCGGAATTTTTTTATCCATATAATTCGTGAGTGCGGCGTGCCTAACGGGGAGATCGTCCGGATGTAAACGTTGTATGATGCTTTCGAGACGGTTGGCAACTTCATGTTCTTCAAATCCAAGCATTTCTTTCCAACGTGGCGAGTAATAAATTTCATTGGTCAGTAAATCCCAATCCCACAATCCATCGGTTGCCCCCAACATTGCCAAACTGAAACGTTCTTCACTCAGACGCAGAGCCTTCGTTTTTTCTGCTACTTCTTGCACTAAACGTTGATTGTATTCTTGGAGTAGAACTTCAGCGCGGCGGCGTTCAGTGATGTCGTCACTGCTGCCCAAAATGCCAATGACTTGATTATTAAGATCATATAAGGGAATTTTGCTAGTTTGCACCCATAGTTGACTACCATCTGCTTGGGTAATAATTTCCTCAAATTTGTACATCGCTTGACCGCTGTCCATGATTTCCTTATCTTTGGCTTGATATCCGGCGGCTTCATTGCGCCACACCATCTCAAAATCGGTTTTGCCAATCATTTCCGTGGGACTGGCATATCCGCCGAGACGCGCCGTTTCCTGATTGCATCCCAAATAGACGCTGTGGCGATCTTTCCAAAAAATTAATTGTGGAATATTGTCAATCACTAAGCGCAAGAGTTGTTCACGTTGTCGCAATTTATCAGCAACCACTTGTCTTTCATAAATTTCTTGATGTAACTGACGATTACTTTGGCGTGCCACCGACCATGATCCTGTTAAGCCAAACAGCAAGAAACTGGTCAAGATGCCGCCGCCGAGCACCAACAATGGCGTTTGATAATAGACATTTTGTTCAAATTCTGGCAATGAAGTGAAATGCAGTGTCCACGTATGCCCCAATATTTGGATGAGTTCCGTATGCTCAAACAGCGCATCACCCCCTATTTCATCTTTGTCAGAATCATCGTATAGTTCGCTGTCTTCTCTGATTTCAGTGCCATCATAAATTTCAAAATCAATACTGGATGGAAAGTTGCCTAAAATTCCGTGCATCAAATCTTTCACTCGAAACGAACCATAAACAAAACCGGTTATCATTGCGCGGCGTTCTGCCAAGGTTTTGGGGAATAAACGATCTTGATAAACCGGGAGATACATGATAAATCCCGGCTGTTTCTCGACTTCTTTATCGAAAATTAAGGTCAATTTGCCGGTCAAGCTGGCTGCCCCGGTATCTCTGGCATGTTCCATCGCTTCTCGACGTTTCTGCTCAGAATACATGTCATATCCGATAGCAGTCACATTCCGTCCATTCAACGGTTCAAGCAATACCACAGGCACATAAATTTCTCGCTTGCCTTCAGGATAAATGGCATACTTGGGAAATTGCCCTTCAGCCCGCAATGTTGTGGTATGGGTTTCCAATTGTGCGGCGGGCACCCAAGGTGCAAATGCAACGCCCTGAATTCCAGGATAATATTTACTCAACTCCAGATTAGAAATATAGTTATGCCATTCCTTTGCGATTGAGCTTTCGTGCTCATCATGGGAGTTGTGGATAGATTGCCCGCCATGTTCCGCCAAATTATGGGCAGCAAATACCCGTGCCCCGCGCAACATTTGCTCATAAACGCCTAAGCGATTGGTAA
>DYNO01000061.1:6590-16414 GCA_020721025.1 Thiomargarita sp.
CGGTTGAAGTGAAACGTATTTTCTCTTGAAGTGGAGTCGTTGTAGCCATAAAATGCGATATGAAAGGTTTCTGAAGTAGCAAATGTAAAAACAATCAGTTAAAAATAATCACGCGTGATGCTGGCGCGTCTGGACTGCATTCCCACGCCGGCGCATTATAACAAGGAAAATGATTAAAATCAACAAAATGTCGAAATATTGGTTTTTCTACAATCTCACTACACTGAAAATGAAGGGACAAGATGACCGTGTTGACCAAACTGAGATAAATTTGTTATTTATGGCACAATGGACAACAAATCACATGTATATGATTGAATTTATTTCTGTAATTAGAACAGATTTAACAACTTTTGTCAACGTGTGACATCCAATCTGGTAGAAAATGCTAGAATAATCAATTATTTTTCAATGAGACAAAACCTTGCGATGATGACACTGAACCGATTGTTTTATTTTAAATTATTTTTAATCGTCTTAGCGAGCTTTGCCGTGAGAATCTGGCTCATCGATCAATTTGCCAGTCCTGTTCCTCATTGGGATCAATGGGATGCAGAAGCTGTTGACACTTTTATTCCTTGGTTTGACGGAAATTTAACAATTGCAAATTTGATTGCCCCGCACAATGAACATCGCTTATTTTTCACGAGAATCTCAAGTTTAGGCTTACTAATTTTCAACGACAGGCAATGGGATCCATTAGTGCAGATGGTATTTTGTGCCGGATTGGCGATTCTCAATTTATGGGTACTTGCATTGATTTTAAAGCAATTACTGGGGGAGCGCGGCTACAATGTCACCCTGTTTGCTGTTGCATTGCTGGGATTAATCCCGTTTGCCGCTGAAAATATCATCTGGGGCTTACAAGTCAACTGGTATTTGTTCAACTTATTCAGTTTAATCGCTTTTTGGGGAGTATTGTTGCACCGTGAAGGTTCTTGGCAATGGTGGTTGGGCATGATCTGCACCTTGCTGACTTATTTCAATCTGGTGTCTGGAATTTTCGTCGCAGCAATGCTGTTATTGGTAAAAAGCTACCAGTGGTTGATTGACAGCAAGAATCGTGAACGCTATCTGCTCAGTCTGGTGGTGTTGGGAATTCTCATCGCTATTGAAATCGTGCTGTTTAGTGATTCTGTGGGACACGCTCACTTGCGCGATCAAGCTGCTGCAACTCACGGATTTTGGCAATTATTTCTCACCTTGCTTGGAAAATATCTGGCATTTCCGTTTATTACCATGCCGTATATGAGCATTATCATGTACTTACCGGTGATTATTCTCAGCATGATGGTGTTCATCAAACGTCGCAATCCCAACGCGTTGGAAATTTTCAGTTTAACATTAGGTGGTTGGGTAATCTTACAAGCGGCGGCGATGGTTTATGGACGGCTATGGGTGGACACAGTTGCCTTTCGGTACATGGATATTTTAGCACTGGGCACGGTTGCAAACCTGTTGGCATTGTACGCACTTTATGATTTATTTCCAAAACGTTACAACTGGACAGTAAAAATTTACGGGGTACTGTGGGGAATCGCGTGGTGCAGCATATTGGGATTATTTACCGACATTATCCCATTTTTGCAGAATAAACTGTCTGAAAAACAAGAGATTCCACTCAACATGAGAAATTATCTCGCTACAAATTCTCTTGAAATATTGCAAAATACCACCATTCCTCACCCAGAGCCGCAACACTTGGCTAATATTTTGGCACACCCCAAGATGAAATCCATTTTACCCAGCAATTTACAAGTACCCAATTTAGTCAACGCTGAGAAAAATGAAGGTATTTTTATACAGAATCAAACAACGCCAATTGTGGGAAAATATCAAAATGAAATGGTATGGGGTTCAGCGGGCATTTATGCCACCGGAACGTTTGTGAGCGAGCCGATCACGATTCACCATCAGTATTTACAAATTCCTCTCGCGGGCTATTTGGGCACGCCCGGATTACAACTGCAATTATCGGTCGAAGGTCAACCCCCGATAACCATCACGCCGCCAAAAATGATTGGAGAATCATGGAGTTCCTTTTACGTGCGTACCCCGACTCAGCCATTCAGAATTGTTGCGACGGATCAAAATGTGGACAGTTGGTTTGCATTTGCGATGCCGCGGGGCGTGGGCGTGCTATCGTTTTGGACGATGAAGTTATTGAATTATTCCAAAGATTTCATGTTCGGAAGTTTGGGATTGCTCCTCGCATTGCTTTTCGCTTATAGCTATTTGAAGCCAGAAACGCTGTATAAACAAGTATCTGCTTAAAAATCCACCATTTTCATGAGTTTTTAAAATTCTTCAAGGTGAACTTCAATGCAAACCGCGATTCATTATCACACGCGTGAAGAATATTTAACGTTAGAAGCAACGAGCCAAGAGAAGCATGAATTTTATCACGGCGAAATTTTCGCGATGGCGGGAGGCACATTTCGACATTCTCGCATTAAAATCAACTTGATAGCCTCGTTACATCTGAAATTACGCGGTAAATCCTGCCAATTAACCGACAGTGACATGCGAATTGGAACGCCCAGCGGCTTGATGACCTATCCCGATGTGGCTATTTTTTGCGGTCAACCGGAACTGATTGATAATCAACGCACTTTATTAAATCCCGTCGTGATAATTGAAGTTTTGTCACCGAGCACGCGTGGCTATGATCAGGGCGATAAATTTCGACTATATCGCTCAATCGTGACTTTTCGAGAGTATTTATTGATTGATTCAGAATGCGTGCATCTGCAACAATTTCATCGCTCTGCCATCCATGAGTGGATTTTGCATGAATACACTGATTTAACTGAAATTATTTATCTCAGTTCCATTGATGAATCGCTCAGTTTAGCCGAGATTTATGAAAATATTAGTTTTACTTAATCATTGATTATCAAATTATATTTTAGCATTTGATGGAAAAATGGGCAGGAGATGACGCAATGCAAACCGCGATTCATTATCACACGCGTGAAGAATATTTAACGTTAGAAGCAACGAGCCAAGAGAAGCATGAATTTTATCACGGCGAAATTTTCGCGATGGCGGGAGGCACATTTCGACATTCTCGCATTAAAATCAACTTGATAGCCTCGTTACATCTGAAATTACGCGGTAAATCCTGCCAATTAACCGACAGTGACATGCGAATTGGAACGCCCAGCGGCTTGATGACCTATCCCGATGTGGCTATTTTTTGCGGTCAACCGGAACTGATTGATAATCAACGCACTTTATTAAATCCCGTCGTGATAATTGAAGTTTTGTCACCGAGCACGCGTGGCTATGATCAGGGCGATAAATTTCGACTATATCGCTCAATCGTGACTTTTCGAGAGTATTTATTGATTGATTCAGAATGCGTGCATCTGCAACAATTTCATCGCTCTGCCATCCATGAGTGGATTTTGCATGAATACACTGATTTAACTGAAATTATTTATCTCAGTTCCATTGATGAATCACTCAGTTTAGCCGAGATT
This sequence comes from Thiomargarita sp., assembly GCA_020721025.1. Classification (GTDB taxonomy): domain Bacteria; phylum Pseudomonadota; class Gammaproteobacteria; order Beggiatoales; family Beggiatoaceae; genus DYNO01. Next base: position 10,076 of record DYNO01000061.1, read on the forward strand.
TATGAAAATATTGATTTTACTTAATCATTGATTATCAAATTATATTTGAGTGTTTTATGGAAAAATAGGCATGAGGCGAACTTCAATGGGTAGTGCCACACTGGTTAGAAGAAATGCAATTTCACTATATTTGACAAATATATTCATTTTCAATTGCTTATATCTAGTTTGATACTTAAAAAATAGCTCCGCTCCTAACCAGTTAGTACTACCTACCCTACACGCTCATGCAGTTCCCTAATTTTTTATATTTAACGTGTGCTAAACTTGTCTTCAAATTTTAATTCGGGTGAAAGGACAGTTTATTATGCGACCGGTTTCTTCTTTTCTACAAAAATCTATTTGGTTGTTGCTCTTGTTTTTCATGGAATTTTCTGCTTTTGCCGCAAATCTGCCAGTATTGGGTGCAGGAAAATCCCTTGAACGCTCAGGACAGTTTGTTGAAACGGCTGCACATTTTCAGGGCGGTACTTCTGAGAATCATACCGATTACCGCAGTTATCTTCAACCAAAATTATCCAGTGGTTTAACGATTCAGGGAAGCATCTCTGTTGCCCCAGAAGATGTTGGAAAACAAGCCGATCTGCTGGTTGTGATTGGGCGGGAAACTGGATTGCCTTATGACGGTGGTGTAGATACCCTGTATTATTCTGTATCCAATCAGGGACAAACTGAAATAGTTGATTTATATGCCAGTCCTGATGTGTGGATGTCGAAATTAGAGAAAGCCCCGTATCGTTCGAGTGTCACTTTGGCGAATGAATCTGAGGTTGAATTTCAATTGGATAATATCAGTGCTCCGACGATGTACTATATTTTCATTGGTTATCGGTTGCAGCAGAATGGTCGTATTGTGTATTCGGCAAATCCGATGATGTTGGAAATGACGATGACCACCGCTTCTTTGTCCCCTCCTTTTTCTGTCACGCTTAAATCCACAGACCCACCGCCACCGCCTTTGTTTACCTTCGTTAATCAAGAAAAAGCTATTGTGGGTCAATCAGTTACTTCCAATTCATTGATTTCATCGAAAACTGAAACGATCAGCGTTATTGGTGATGCTCAACTGGTCATTAATGGCAATGTTGCCGGTCAAACCGCTTCGGTGAATCCGAATGATGCGATTGCCTTAACGACCACAGCACATAATGGACGCAAAGAAGTGTCTATTAAAATAGCAGATAAATCGCTCCCTTGGATAGTACAGGGTGTGGCTACTCCTCCGGAAATACCTGTTTTACCGGGCAAAATGTCGGGTTACACACCAGTGAATTGTGAGGTCAATGAATCCGGCGCAGCCACTTGTTCCATACCCATTACAGCACCTGTGGGTACAGGAGGAATTGCCCCAACTTTATCGCTTAACTATAGTAGTCAAGGTAGTAATGGTTTATTGGGATTGGGGTGGTCATTGGGCGGATTGGCTGCAATTACACGCTGTTCGGCAACTATGGCACAAGATGGTTTTATTGATGGGGTTGATTTTGATGACAATGATCGTTTTTGTCTGAATGGAGAACGATTGATAGCAATCAATGGCAGTTATGGTGCTGAAAATACAGTTTATTTCACTGAACAGAATAGTTTTCAAAAAATTGTTTCTTATGGGAAAGCGGGTAGTGCGCCGACTTCGTTTAAAGTATGGAATAAAGCAGGGTTGCTCATGGAGTTTGGGATTACAGAAGATTCCCGCATCGAAGCGCAAGGACGTGAAGATGTTTTAGTATGGGCATTGAACCGTGTTGAAGATACTAAGGGTAATTATTTCACAGTCTTTTACACTGAAGATAATGCTCAAGGAGAATATCTACCAAAACGCATTGATTATACTGGTAATATTACGGCTGGCTTACAACCTTATGCTTCTGTCATATTTTCTTATGAAAAACGTCCAGATAGCATACCTTCTTATATCAGCGGTTCTTTAGTGCAATCAACCCAGCGTTTAGCAAAAGTTGAAACATGGGAAGGGGCGGATATATTTCGTAGATATACATTGAATTATCAATTATCTGATGTGATACAACAATCATTATTAGTTAATGTACAGGAATGTGGGGCAAGTGGGACTTGTTTTTCACCTACTCAGTTTCAATGGATAGATACGGGTCAAAAAGCTTTTGATACTCAAATTTCTCGAATTCAGGCGTACAACGCTGGTAGTGGTTGGATGAATGAAAATCTCACTCCTCGGCACTTGGCAGATATAACAGGGGATGGTTTAACGGATATACTCGGTTTTGCCGCAGTTGGCGTAGTTGCATCACCTGCTCTAGTCGATGCTTTTGCAGAACCTAATACACTAACTTCATCCCATATTAATATCAAATATTCAGAACCTAAATTATGGACTAATGCTTATTTATCAAGTATTTGGAAAAATGAGAATATTTATCCTCGCAGATTAGCAGACATCAATGGAGATGGGTTAGCTGATATTGTTGGTTTTGCAGATGCTGTTTATTTTTCTTTATCTACAGGAAATGATTTTGCTGTCCCTCAGAAATGGACAGGAGGTTATTCATCAACTATTTGGAATAATGAAAACATTTTCCCGCGTAGCTTGGTGGATGTAAACGGTGATGGGTTAGCCGACATTATTGGTTTTGCAGATGCAGTTTATTTTTCTTTATCTACTGGAAATGGTTTCGCTGCACCCCAAAAATGGACAGGGGGCTATTCATCCACAATTTGGAAAAACGAAAATATTTACCCGCGCAGATTAGCAGATGTAAATGGGGATGGATTGCCTGATATTGTTGGTTTTTTTACTGACGGAGTTCACGTATCCCTAGCTACAGGAAATGGCTTTTCAGCAGCTCGGAAATGGATATCCGATTTTTCTTCTCTAAACTGGAAGGATGAAAATCTTTACCCACGTAGATTAGCGGATGTAAATGGTGATGGACTCGCTGATATCGTCGGTTTTTCTCATGCAGATACTTACGTTTCATTATCTACAGGCACCTCTTTTGCCGAAAAACAATCTTGGAGTAAAGATTATGCCTCTCAGTTCTGGTCAAATGAGAATGTCTATCCCCGTCATTTAGTGGATGTTAATGGAGATGGATTAACCGATATTGTTGGTTTTTCAGTGCTTGGCACTCATGTATCTTTATCTACAGGTAAAAGTTTCGTTAATACTGGACTTTGGAGTAATTTTTATGATTCAAAAAACTGGATAAATGAAAACATTTATCCTCGTAGGTTAGCAGATATTAACGGTGATGGGTTTGTGGACGTGGTTGGTTTTGCATCTGCGGCTGTTATCACGGCAACATCAAAGATTACCTCACCAAAATTTATTCGCACGGTCACTAATGGACATAATACTTCATTAAATATGCAGTATAAACCATTAACAAATAAAAGTGTATATCAAAAAGAACATAATGCCCAGTACCCTCAGCAAGACTTTATTGCTCCTCTTTATGTTGTTTCAAATCTCATTAGTGATAATGGTATTGGGGGGCGACAAAGCACTACTTATCATTATGAAGGGGCAAAAGTAGATTTACAAGGACGTGGATTTCGTGGTTTTTCAAAAATCATGCAAACTGATAATGCCACAGGCATTCAACAAATTAGTTATTATGATCGGGATTATCGCTACATTTCAACCAAGCTCAAGCGTACCGAAACAAAACTACCCAATGGCACTTTGTTAGCAGAAACAGATAATAGCTCTAGTCTCAAAGATTATGGCAATGGAGTACATTTTTCGCGTGTTGACAAGAGTGTCAGTAAAAGTTACGAATTAGACGGTAGTTTGATCAGCACATCAACAACGACGAATCAATATGATGACTGCGGTAATCCGACTCAAGTGAGCATTGATAGCCATGATGGACGAGTCGAGACTACAGTCAGTGCGTATGATAATACCAGCAATTGTGTTTTTGTAACGGCTGACAGTCCTTGGGTTTTGGGTCGTCTCACGCACACTGAAGTAACTCGTATTGTGAGTGGTCAAAGTCCACAGAACCGAGCATCTCGTTGGGAATATGATCCTCAATCTGGTTTATTAGTGAAAGAAACGATTGAACCCAATCATGCCCAGTGTGTTGAAAAAAGCTATCAATATGATGCTTATGGCAATATTCTCAGTAGCTCAGTTCAAGGGTGTATTTCCACTCAACCATCCATCCCAGTTCGTAATCAAACCAGTGAGTACGATAGCAAAGGTCGCTATTTATTAAAAAATCGTAATGCGTTAGGGCATGAAGAGACTAAAAAATATGACAAATTCGGCAATCAAATTGCACTCATGGGTCCCAATGGTTTAACCACACGTTGGGAATACGATGGTTTTGGACGGGTAACGAAAGAAATCCGCGCAGATGGCACCTGGACGCAGACCAGTTATCGCTTGTGCGAAGGCGAAACCCATTGTCCTACCCATGCTCATTATTTTGTGCAGACGGATACCGCAGGCAGCCCTTCAAGCGTTGTTTATTTTGACCGACTGGATCGCGAAATTCGCAAAGTAGCGCAAGGATTTGACGGGAATCCGATTTATATCGACAGTCAATACAATGCTCGCGGGGAAGTGGTTAAAGTTTCTGATCCCTACTTTGCAACGGCAATTCCCGTATGGACGAGCAATGAATATGACGTAGTGGGTCGAGTGATTAAACAAACGGCTCCAGATGAAACAGTCACCCTCAAAGAATATCATGGTTTAACCACCATTGTCGTGAATCCGCTGGGACAACGCACCACGCAAGTGAAAGATGCACAAGGCAATCTCATCAAGAGTGAAGATAGCCAAGGCAAAGCCGTCACGTATGTTTACGACGGTTTCAATAATCCCCTTGAGATGCGCGATTCGTTGGGCAATGTGACGCAAATGAGTTATGACCAACGCGGCAATAAAACTCGTTTGGATGATCCCGATACCCATGTTACTGCTTATAGTTACAACGCGCTCGGTGAATTACTGTCGCAAACCGATGCCAAAAATCAGACAACGACCTTTCGTTATGATTTATTGGGTCGTCTCGTCGAACGCCAAGAACTCGAAGGCACGACGACTTGGGGATATGACACAGCGACAAAAGCGATTGGCAGTCTCGCTAAGCTCAGTTCCTCCAGTGGTTATCGTGAAATCTATCGTTATGACAGTTTTGGGCGCGCCACCGAAACTTTAACCACCTTCAACGGGCGTACTTTCCCAGTCACTCGTTATTACGATCAATTTGGGCGAACGGCAACGATTGTTTATCCTACCAGTTTTGCAGTGCGCCATATTTATAATAATTACGGCTACTTGCAAGAAGTGCAACGGACTGACAGCAATCAATCTGTGTGGAAAGCCGAGCGGATGAATGCACTCGGACAGTTGGAAAAACAAGTCGCGGGTAATGGGGTGGTGACGCAACGCACGTATGATGCACTCACCGGTCATTTGCAGACAGTGCAGACCGGAACGCAGAATAATCCAAATAACATACAAAATTTGAATTATCGCTTTGATTCATTAGGAAACCTAATTGAGCGACGCAAGAATTCATTGTCAGAAACATTTGCTTACGACAGCCTCAATCGTTTGGAAAAATCGAGTGTGAGCGGCGGGCAAACGTTGACCATGCGTTACGATGAATTGGGCAATATCACCTCTAAGTCAGATGTGGGAAATTACAGTTATGGCAACGGGGCAGGTCCTCACGCGGTGACTCAAGCGGGCACTCTCAGCTATAGCTATGATATTGTTGGAAATCGGATCAGCGCATCCAATGGGCAACAGATTCAATACACTTCGTTTAATAAACCCTCTCGAATTACGCAGGGCAGCACCACACTGGAATTTTCGTACAGTCCAGATTACGACCGATATCAACAAGTAAGCACCCAGTATGGCTCGACCAAAACGATTTGGTATGTGGGTAGTTTGTATGAACAGGAAACTGAAAATGGTTTAACCAAGCATAAACACACCATTTTTGCAGGTAGCGACAGTGTAGCGGTTTATACCACAGGTGACACGGGTGAAAAAACGCATTGGTTGCATAAAGATCATCTGGGTTCAATGGAGAGCATTACTGATGAACAGGGTAATCGTGTTGAATCATTGAGTTTTGATGCGTGGGGACAACGCCGTTCTGAAAATTGGAGCGTGTTGACCCAAGCCGAACTTGAGACATTGGCGCGCACTGTTGATTTACATCGTGGTTTTACCGGACATGAGCATTTAGACGAAGTGAATCTCATCCACATGAACGGGCGTGTTTATGATCCGGTGATTGGGCGTTTTTTGAGTGCTGATCCATTTATTCAGTTCCCAGAGTTCACGCAAAGTCTGAATCGTTACAGTTATGTGTTGAATAATCCATTGTCATT
>DYNO01000062.1 GCA_020721025.1 Thiomargarita sp.
TAACTTCCTCAGTTGCGTCACATTTCAGTTGTGGTGAGGATTCTAATGTGGTATGCTTTACCTGTCAATACTTTTTGGGTTATAGACCTGTTTTGCTTGGTATTAAAGATTTCAAATAGGTTCTATATTTTTGACTTCACAACTTCATTGAGAGAACTTTTATGGAACATACTTTACCCGCCCTACCTTATGCGATGGATGCCTTAGCGCCTCATTTGTCTAAGGAAACGCTGGAATTTCACTATGGCAAGCATCATCAAACGTATGTGACGAATTTGAATAACTTAATCAAGGGCACGGAGTACGAGAATTTGTCGTTGGAAGACATTATTAAGCAAGCTCCGCCAGGGGCGATTTTTAACAATGCCGCTCAAGTATGGAATCATACTTTTTACTGGAACGGTTTAACTCCCAATGGTAGCCAAACGACCGTAGATTCGCCTGTGAATGCCGTCGCGCTTGCGGATGCGATCAATGCCAAATTTGGTTCATTGGATAAGTTCAAGGAAGAATTTGCGAAAACTTGTATTGGCACGTTTGGTTCTGGTTGGGGTTGGTTGGTGAAAAATGCCGATGGTGGCTTGGAATTGATGAGCACCAGCAATGCTGGCACGCCGATGAAGGAAGGGAAAGTGGCATTGTTGACTTGTGACGTGTGGGAACATGCGTACTACATTGATTATCGCAATTTGCGCCCAAAATATCTTGAATCTTTCTGGAACATTGTGAATTGGGATTTCGTCGCCAAAAATTTCGTGAGTTAGTTGCCAGTTGCCTGAATTGGTGAAGTTCGTTTAAATTTAAATAATTGCGTTCTTAAGTCATAGATTTTTGCTCACAATTAACTTTTTGCGAATCCACCCCGATCTATAGTTTTGCCACAGTGACATGATGAAACAACTTAAGTAATGGTCAATATTCATGTCGCTATGGTAAACTACACGCCATTCAGTTATTTTCGACTCGTATCATGTCAAATCACTATTCCATCTATTTAATTCTCAAAAGTTTACATCTCTTTGGCATGGTTCTGTTTTTAGGCAATATTATGGTGACGGGTTGGTGGAAATTTTTCGCTGATTTCACCCAACATCCGCACACGCTCAGTTACGCACAACGCCAAGTGATGTTGACGGATTTTGTTTTTAGTCTCGCCGGAGCCACCATCATTGTTGTTAGCGGTGTGGGCATGATTCATCTGCAAAAACTTGATTTTTATCAAACGCCTTGGTTACTATGGGGGACTGGCTTGTTTGCTTTATCGGGGATATTATGGCTATTCATCTTGCTGCCATTGCAAATCAAATTAGCCCGTCTCAGCCACAATTTCACGCCGGAGGCACCGATTCCTGCACAATACTGGGTATTAGAAAAGTGGTGGATAATCGTCGGCATTCTCGCGACTTTATTGCCCATGACGACCCTCTTTCTCATGGTATTAAAACCATAAACTTGATATAAAACAACGTGTTCGATAGACCGCAACGAGGTGAAAAAGCGATTTTAGTTCACCTCACGATTACCCATTTTCATGACCAAGCCAGTGTTGCAGAGTTTGGCGAATTGGCGCGCTCTGCCGGAGCCCACATCATCGCTCATGTGGGTGGGAGTCGTTCCACGCCAGATTCTGCCACCTTTGTCGGTAGTGGTAAATTAGAAGAAATTCACGAGTTGGTCAAAGCACATGATGTTGAAGTCGTTTTATTTAATCACACACTCACGCCGGGGCAGGAACGCAATATTGAAAAAGCCTTAGAATGTCGAGTGCTTGATAGAACTGGGTTGATTTTAGATATTTTTGCACAACGAGCGCGGTCATTTGAAGGTAAATTACAGGTTGAACTGGCACAATTGCAACATCTTTCCACGCGGTTGGTGCGGGGTTGGACGCACTTGGAACGGCAACGCGGCGGGATTGGCTTGCGCGGACCGGGGGAAACCCAGTTGGAAACTGACCGGCGTTTATTGGGTGAACGGATTAAATATATCCAAAAACGGCTTGAAAAAGTGTCGCAACAACGGGAACTTAGTCGCAAAGCTCGGCAAAAAGCGGAACTTCCCATCGTTTCACTGGTCGGTTATACCAATGCCGGTAAATCGACACTTTTTAATCGACTGACCCATTCAGCAGTTTATGTGGCAGATCAATTATTTGCGACATTAGATGCGACTTCGCGGCGGATTATTTTATCGAATAAAATGCAACTGGTACTCATTGATACGGTTGGTTTTATTCAACAATTGCCGCATGATTTGGTCGCTGCATTTCGTGCGACGTTAGAAGAGACCAAACAAGCCGATTTATTGCTGCACGTCGTCGATGCCACGGATCCGGAACGGTTGCAAAAAATCACTCAAGTCAATCAAGTGTTGAAAGAAATTGGCGCGCATGATGTTCCGCAAGTATTGATTTATAATAAAATTGACGGTTTAAAAGATGAGACTGCACACCTAGAACACGATGAATCAGGTAAAATCCATAGAGTTTGGCTATCGGCGGTGACCGGCGCGGGACTGAACTTGTTGAATCAGACTTTGATGACACGTTTATATGAACAACAATTGCAAATATGGGTACGTTTGCCGCTCCATTCGCAAATCACGCGCGCAAAATTATTTGAACTTGCCGTGGTATTGCAGGAACAATTTGCAGAAAACGGAGACAGTTTATTAGAAATCCAAATCCAAAGCCGCGATTTTTCGCAATTACAAAAAATGGAGTCAGAATTACACATTATCTCTCCATAATATCAATATTATCAACCTGTTCAGCTTTTATTTTCTTTACGTTTAACGGAGTAAGCAATGGCGTGGAATGAACCCGGTGGCAACGGTAAAGACCCTTGGGGTCATCGTAAAAATGACGGGCCCCCTGACTTAGACGAGATTATCAAAAAAGTGCAGGAGAAATTAAATCAATGGTTTGGTAATCAAGGCGGACGCAGTGGTTCCGGGCAACCGGGCGACTCTTCTGGCGGCATGAGTTTCACGACCCTCATCGTCATGGGAATGGTGTTGCTGGTCGTTTGGTTATCGTTTGGATTTTACATTGTGCAACCCGCAGAACAAGGCGTGGTCACGCGTTTTGGTCGATTTTTACGCACCGATGGGGATGGTCTGCATTGGCATATTCCTTATCCGATTGAACAAGTGCAAAAAATCAACGTGGAACAAGTGCGTGCCGTTCCCCATAAAGCCTTGATGCTGACGCAAGACGAAAATATTGTTGAAATCGAGTTAGTGGCACAATATCGCGTCAAAGATGCCAAAAGTTATCTTTTTAACGTTGTCGATCCCGATAAAACGTTATTGCAAGCCACAGAAAGCGCGTTACGCAGCGTGGTGGGCACCAGTAAAATGGACGATGTGTTGACATTGGAGCGGGATCGTGTGGCAGCCGATACCAAGTTATTGACGCAACAGATTTTAGATGGCTATCGGACGGGACTGATTGTTTCTGGGGTCAACATGCAAAATGCCCAGCCTCCCAACGAAGTGCAGAAAGCGTTTGAAGACGTGATTAAGGCGCGTGAAGATGAAGAACGTTTGAAAAACAAAGCGCAAGCCTATAAAAATGAAATTGTGCAACGGGCGGGCGGGGAAGCAGATAAATTACGTCAGGAATCCCAAGCGTATAAATCTCAAGTGGTAGCACGGGCAGAAGGGGAAACGCAACGGTTTTTAAGCGTGCTGAATGAATACAACAAATCGCCCGAAGTCACGCGGCGGCGGCTGTATTTGGACACGATGGAAGCGGTGTTGAGCAATACAAGCAAGGTAGTGGTGGATATTAAACATGGGAACAATCTGACCGTTCTACCCCTAGAACAACTTTTGAATGGGTTGGGTGGAGAACGAATTATTCCCCCTGCGAATTCCAATAAATCTGGCGAAGTTTTACCACTTCCCCCTGCCAATAACAATGGTGAGGATCCGCGCATCCGAAGTGGACGCTAACTCAAGGTGAATTATGGAAAATAGAATCACGATATTTTTTACAATACTGTTTGTTATCATTACGATAGTGGCTTCATCCGTATTCACCGTCAAAGAAACCGAAGTCGCGTTGCGGTTGCGATTGGGACAGGTGATCAAGGCAGATTTTGAGCCTGGTTTGCAGTTCAAATTTCCATTTCCGTTAGAAGAAGTGAAAAAATTTGACAAGCGTATCCGCACTTTAGAAGCTCCACCGGAACAATTTTTAACCGCGGAGAAGAAAAACTTAATCGTCGATTCCTTCGTCAAATGGCGTATTGTCGATGTGAAAAATTACTTTACCGCGACCGGCGGCACCGACGCAATCGCTGGGCAACGGCTACGGGAAATTATCGCAGACGGATTACGGCGGGAATTTGGGAAACGCACCATTCAAGAAGTCGTTTCCAGCGAACGCTCGAAAATCATGGATATTATTCGCCAAGAAGCCAATGAAGCCACCGCCACCGTGCATTCTGACACTGAGACCAAACGCAGCGGGGCACGGCAATTTGGGGTCGAAATTATCGACGTGCGTATCAAACGGATTGAGTTGCCCAAAGAGGTCAGCAGTTCCGTTTACAGCCGTATGGACGCAGAACGGGAACGGGTTGCCAAAGAATTGCGCTCACGTGGGGAAGCCGAAGCGGTGCGGACTCGTGCGATTGCCGACAGAGAAAGTGTTGAATTGGTTGCCGCAGCGGAACGAGATGCAGAAAAAATTCGTGGGGAAGGCGATGCGCAGGCTGCCAGTATTTACGCACAAGCCTATAACCAACATCCTGAATTTTATGGCTTATATCGCAGTTTGAGCGCGTATCGTAAAGTATTTACTCAAAAGCGTGATCTCTTGTTGTTAGAACCTGATTCAGAATTTTTCTCTTATTTCAATCAGATGCAATTAACAACACCCCCGCGATAATTCGCACGCTGTAATGGAATGAGAATTGACAGATAATCAACGGTGAGTTCTCATTCAAGATTGATTTATCTCATATTTTCTAGTCATCTGAAAATCCATTTGACGAGAGAATATGAAACTGTGTAAAATGCGCCAACAAAAAAACTTGCCTACGCAGCAAATTTTCTATACAATCCCATCTTTTAGCGGGCCGTTAGCTCAGTTGGTAGAGCAGCTGACTCTTAATCAGCGGGTCGTAGGTTCGATCCCTACACGGCCCACCAGTTTTCAAGTTATCCGGTTGCTATGCGACTGGATACTTTATTCTATTGATGCAAGTGAAAATCTTGCTGTTCCTAATTTAAACATTACTTTGCGAAAGTGGCGAAATTGGTAGACGCGCTGGATTTAGGTTCCAGTGGGGCAACCCTTGAGAGTTCGAGTCTCTCCTTTCGCACCAATTATTCGATGTTGCAAGAGGTTAAATCGACATGCAAGTGTCCGTAGAAACAACCAGCAATTTGGGTCGCCGCATGACGGTGGGGGTACCCAAAGAAGATATTGAAAGGGAAGTCCAAAACCGTTTCAAAGGCTTGGCGCGTGAGACTAAAATTAATGGCTTCCGTCCGGGAAAAGTACCGTTGCGCCTGATCGAACAGAAATTTGGGCAGCGAGTGCGACTCGAAGTCATCAGTGAATTCATTCAAAATAGCTATGAAGATGCCTTGCAACAGGAAAAACTGAGCCCTGCTGGTGAGCCAAAGATTGATTTAAGTGGCGAAATTAAAGACCCCATCCATCATTTAGAAAGTTTGGGACAGTTGTCTTATACTGCGACTTTTGAAGTGTATCCCGAGCTGGTCGATATCAAAACTGACGGCTTCGTGGTCGAAAAGCCAATAGTAGAAATTGTGGACACCGATGTCGATGATATGTTGCATAAACTACGCGAACAGCGGGCAACATGGCAGGATAACAATGAAAGAACGATTGTCCAAGGCGACCGGGTTAATATTGATTTCATTGGAACAATTGACGGTGTACCATTCAAGGGCAGTGACGCGAAACAATTTTCAGTGACGTTGGGCAAGGATAAGCTGTACATTCCTGGTTTGGAAAACGCATTGATTGGTTGTCATGCCGGCGATACTCGTGAATTAGATGTGTCCTTTGCCGAGAACCATCCCAATACTGAAATTGCCGGGAAATCAGTGCACTTTTCGATTAGAATCAATTCAGTCGCTGTCGCAGAATTACCCGAAGTTACGCCAGAATTTATCAAGGCGTTGGGGGTAGAGGATGGGAGTGAAGCCAGTTTGCGCAGTGAAATGCGAGACAACATGCAACGTGAGATGGAATTTGTCATCAAGAATAAAATCAAGTCACAGTTGATGGATGCCCTAGTCACCCAAAATACCATTGAATTACCCGACTCCCTGATTGAATTGGAAAAGAAGCGGATTATTGAATCTGCACGGCGGGAACTCAAACGGCGTGGCGCAGAGGATTCTGAATTAGCGAAATTCTTGCCTTCGGAAGAAAAACTGGAAGCGAGCAGTCGGGAACGGGTAAAATTAGGCTTATTGATCAGCTATGTGATTGAATCGCAAAAATTGACCGCTTCTCGCGATAAAGTCAGCGAATTGATTGAACGAATCGCGTTAACCAGTCCCTATCCGACGGAAGAAGTAATGAAATATTACTACGCCAATGCGGATCGATTGAAAGAGATTGAATCTATGGTATTAGAAGATGAAGTGACCAATGTGTTATTAGCCGAGGCGCAAGTGAACGAAGTTGCCAGTTCATTTGAAGCCTTGATGCGTCCCAAAGCCGCCGACGGGTCTGAAGAAGGTGAAACTCATGCGCACGGATAAATTCGCACCAGAGATTTATGCGGCGGGCGGGTTAGTTCCCATCGTCATTGAACAATCGGCGCGGGGTGAGCGGGCGTATGACATTTACTCTCGCTTGCTGAAAGAACGAGTGATTTTTCTCGTTGGGCAAGTCGAAGATTATATGGCGAATTTGGTGGTGGCGCAGTTGTTGTTCTTGGAATCCGAAAATCCGGATAAAGACATTCATCTGTATATCAACTCCCCCGGCGGTTCAGTGACTGCGGGTATGTCGATTTATGACACCATGCAGTTTATTAAACCCGATGTCAGCACCTTGTGTATTGGGCAGGCGGCAAGCATGGGGGCGTTGTTGTTGGCAGGTGGTGCGGCGGGAAAACGCTATTGTTTGCCAAGTTCGCGGATGATGATTCATCAACCGATGGGCGGTTTTCAAGGACAGGCGACAGATATTGACATTCACGCTCGTGAGATTTTACGGATTCGGGAACGGTTGAATGAGATTTTGGCACAGCACACCAAGCAACCGATTGAAAAGATTCGCAACGATACCGAACGCGATAATTTCATGTCCGCCGAAGAGTCGAAACAGTATCATCTGATTGACGAAGTGCTGACCTCACGCCAAAGCACTGCCGACGGTAAGAAAGATAAGAAGTAGTGTAAATTGCGTCAATGGACATTAATTATTCCATGAGTCCATTGACTATTTTAAATTTTTCGGATATTGCTGTAAATAAAACTGAAGTGTCGTCCTCATTAGCAAGAACAGTTTCCAATCTATCAAAATATGGATTTTATAATGTCTCTCTGGAATGATCAATCTGAAATTAATTTCTTTGAGCAAGCATTGGAAAGCTTTGCAACCCCCGAACAACTGTTCTATAAACTTTCGTCCGGTTATTTTGCCTATATACCAAAAAGAGTTGATTCTGAAGAACAAACATTGCAAAGTAGAAATTCTTTAATTGGACGCTTCACAGAAAAGTGGTGCAGAGATATACTCGATCCCATAGCCTGTGAATTTGGATTATTCGCTGTTAATGGCATGATATGCGACGAATTGGGTTTAGGCAAGAAAACAAGTGCAGACGTAGCCTTTTGTAAGACTGCTGAAGTTACTCAGAAACCTGATGATGTGAAAATTGTATTTGAAGTTAAGATGTCTATTGTTTCCAACTATCAGTATGATCCGGCTGAGAGAAAATTGATTCTGAAAGGTGATTATAAATCTCATAAGGGGCAACCCTCACTTCAACGATCTGATAGTATGTTAAAAGCTATTGGCAAATCGGTTAATATTCGAGTTTCTGGGAGTGCTTCTCGTAAGATTCCTATTATTGTTTTGGGAAATGCGCCTATTGCTGAAAGTTACCAATCAAAAGTGGATTTTTTAAAGACCGCCGGCATTATACAAAATTTTTTATCTTTAAACCCTACCCCAACAAATTCTGATTATGTCAATGAAACTCCTCTGAAAGGATTTCAAACAATTTCTCAACTGGATCAACTCAGACAAATTATTTCTCAAGCAATTCACTCCGACCTAAATTTCTTTTCATCAATGGTTCCGAAACCTCAGTTAGGTGAGTTTATTCGTATTGCAGCCCAAGAAAAAACGGATATAGAACGGGCAAATAAATTTCTAAGTTTAATATATGGGTAATATGAAATATAATCGTAAGGGTACAGAAACCAGTTCATTTGGAACACAGGGGAGAGTTAATCATAACTCTGAAAAATTCTACGACTCCAAACTCTATCAGGAACTGAACAAAAATCCATTGCTCGATTCGCAAGAGTCAGTTTTTCCTGATGAATATCTCAATTCGGTGATTTTGGGCAGTTGTGAAAATATGTGTGCGCTTCCCGATAATTCTCTGCATTTGATGATCACTTCCCCGCCTTACAATGTTTCTAAAGAATACGATCAGGATTTATCCCTTCAAGAATATTTGCAACTTCTAACCAACGTATTTACCGAAACTTATCGAGTATTGGTCAATGGCGGGCGGGCGTGTATCAATATCGCTAATTTGGGACGTAAACCCTACATCCCATTGTCTCATCACGTTTCCCATCTCATGGCAAATATTGGTTTTAACATGCGCGGCGAAATTATTTGGGATAAAGCATCGAGTGCCAGTCCATCTACTGCGTGGGGAAGTTGGCAAAGTGCCTCGAATCCGACCTTGCGAGATGTGCACGAATATATTCTTGTATTTTCTAAAGGAAGTTACAAGCGTGACAAGGGTGAAAAACTCAATACTATCAACCGGGAAGAATTTATGGCGTGGACAAAATCCATCTGGACAATGCAGGCTGAAAGCGCGAAACGGATTGGACATCCTGCCCCATTTCCCGAAGAATTGCCCACTCGGTTGATTCAATTGTATTCATTTACTGACGATATTGTGCTTGATCCCTTCATGGGTAGCGGGACAACGGCGGTAGCGGCACTGAAAGCGCAACGCAATTTTGTCGGTTACGAAATCAGCGAAGACTATGTGAAATTGGCAAATCAACGTATCTCCATGACTAGAAAGCAAATTACCTTGTTTTAAACTCCCACCTTCAAAATCAGGATTCGCCACTCACTGAACCTGATTTTAGACAATCTCATTGAACATAAGTGGGCTCAGTCTAAGGCTCTTCGCAGGAATAACAATTCAACTGCCTCTCTCCTCGCGCTAAAAACTTAAATCGAGATGAAAGGTGTTGATTGCAACAAATTCGTAGAAAGTGTTATAGTTAGCATCATGTGAGCTTGAATTTATTGCTCCGGTCAAGTATTTATTTTAAACACAAGGAAAACTTTATGAAAACGAGTATTATCAGCATGTTAATGATTGCTGTGGTTGCGCTGGGAGGGTGTCAATCCACAGGCGGTACCGGTTTAAACAAGCAAACGGCAGGTGCTGCAATTGGCGGTATTTTGGGAGGTTTGGGCGGCTCACAAATTGGTAAAGGGCGGGGGCGTGATGTTGCGATGGTGGTTGGTGCATTGGCGGGGGCAGCTGTTGGTAGTATGATTGGCTCAAGTATGGATGAAACGGATCGGATGCAAGCCCAAGGTGCTTTGGAAAAAACCCCGGATAGACAACCTGTGGTGTGGCAAAATCCTAACACCAATGCGCAATATGAAGTGACACCCACTCGCACCGTGCAAACTTCTCGGGGCGCGTGTCGTGAATACACCACTAAAGCTGTGATTAATGGTAAGAAGGAAACAGTGTATGGCTATGCGTGTCGTCAACCGGATGGAACATGGCAAGAAGAAAAGAAATAAGCTGTTTTTAGAAGTGGCTGATTTGGTTAGGATTTTTGATTGACTGATACACTTTCCTAAATTGTGCGAAAAAGGCGATTTTGACCACTTCTTCAGAGACGGTTGAGTCGCTTTTTTTATGAATTCTGATTCAAACAATTGCTATCAGATTGTTCATGCTTCACTTTCAATTTTTAACGTCTAAATCTGCTAAAATCGGAACTTAGCATTGACCAAAGGATTTGCCATCGCGCCCAACTTCACGCTACTTAACGCAATGTCGCTTGATTCCAATCATCTTACGCTGCGGACTTATCTTAACGACAGTTTAATGAAAAATATATTATCTCATTTTGAATCCACATTACATCCCGACCGTATTTTACAGGGTGTTACTCAAGTTACTCAGCATTTACTCACTACCCTCAATTACACGGAAGCTATCCGTTACGCGCTCGCGACAGTGGCTGAATTGACTGGAGCGGGTCGTGTGTATATCTATGAAAATCATCCTCATCCTGACACTGGAGAGGAGGCAATGAGTCAACGCTTTGAATGGCACACCCGGGGCAAAAAATTGTGGGTGAATCAACCGAGATTGCAAAATTTATCTTACGGCGTGTTCTTGCCGCGTTGGTATCCGCGACTGTTTAGTGGCAACTCGATTGGTGGCTTGGTCAAAAACTTTCCCAAAGAAGAAAGCCAAGTTTTTGAACGTAAAAAGATTATTTCTATTTTACTCGTGCCAATCTTGTTTAATCAAGAATTTTGGGGTTTCATCGGCATTGACGACTGTTTTCACGAGCGCGAATGGTCAAATCCCGAACAATTTCTCCTCAAGGCAGCGGGCGACAGTATTCGTGGGGCAATGGCGCGCCAACAAGCCGAATTAGCCCTGCGTCGGAGTGAGGAAAAATTCCGTACCATCATCGAACATAACAGTGATGGCATGTTGATTTTAGATAATAAGGGAGTGATTCGTTTTGCCAATCCCGCCGCTGAATGGTTATATCAAACGGGCGAAGGCGATGGCTTGGTCGGTAAACGCTTCACAGCCCACGATTTTGTGCCCACGTTCAGCGGTTCAAAAACCGAAATTTGCATTCTCGACCGCGCCAGTATGCACCGAACGGTAGAATTGCAATTGGCAGAAAGTGAATGGGAAGGACGACCCGCGCTGATTTTATCACTACGAGACATCACCGAGCGCAAACGGATTGAACACGCATGGCAGGACGAAGTGCGTCGTACTCAATTGATTTTACAAAATTCAATGGACGGATTTTGTGTACTTAACTTATCCGGCTACATTTTAGAAGTCAATCCCGCGTTTTGCATCGTTTTAGGCTATAAACCCAAAGAGTTAGCCCATAATCATATCAAAATGCTCTGTGATCGCCACACCTGTCGCTTTTTGCTGCAAAAACGTCGTTTGGTACGACAACAGGGCTGGGGCATGTTTGAAGTAGAATTGTTCAGTCGCAACGGGGCAAAAGTGTTGATGGAAATGAGCGCGAACTTTGTGCAAGATTCTACGCATGGCATGTTTTATTGTTTTGTCCGGGACATTACGCGTCGCAAGGAAGTCGAATTAAAAATGTTGGAGGCAAAGGAACAAGCCGAAGCTGCCAGTCGCGCTAAAAGTGAATTTCTCGCCGCGATGAGTCATGAAATTCGCACGCCGATGAATGCTGTGATTGGCATGACCGACTTATTACTGCAAACTCCATTGGATAAACAACAGCGGGTTTATGTGGAAACGGTACGCAGCGCGGGAGATAATTTATTAGCAATCATTAACGATATCTTAGATTTTTCAAAAATTGAAGCAGGGAAACTCAATTTAGAACGAGTGGCTTATGATTTAACAGCAACAATTGAAGAAGTGGTTGATTTATTTGCCGTATCCGCGCATAAGAAAAATTTAGAACTGCATTGTTTGGTGCCCACCCTGCCCAAATTAGTCTATGGCGATCCGGTGCGATTAAGACAAATTTTCAATAACTTACTAAATAATGCCATCAAATTCACCACCGCCGGTGATGTCAGCTTTACAGCAAAAATTCTCCAGAAAAATGAGCAAGAAATACAACTAAAATTTGCAATCAAGGACAGTGGCATCGGCATGACTCCCCAAACCTTGTGCCAACTATTTCAACCATTTTCTCAAGCCGACAGCTCCACCACCCGCAAATTTGGCGGCACCGGGTTGGGACTCGCCATTGTCAAAAACTTAATAGAAATCATGGGCGGCACGATTCAGGTGGACAGTGGGTTGCAACAGGGCAGTACCTTTTGGTTAACTTTGCCGTTGCAATTGGTTGAAAATCAAGCAGAAATATCAAAGGAATGGGAGGGCTTATGCGGTTTAATTATCTCCCCCAAGGCAGAAATACATGACTTTTTACTTGAACAAACCAAAATTTGGAACTTTCAAACCGAATCCGTTGCCGACATGACACAAGCACGGGTCAGTTTACAGGGACGCAATCGCCCTTATGATTTTATCTTATTGGACATACCCGTAACTGCTCACCCACTATTGCCGGAACGTGCGACATGGGTCTCTACGTTGCGGGCTGAATTTCCCCAAATTCCTATTTTAATTCTCAAACTCACCACAGAAAAAGAATCGCACCCGACCGAGATCACCATCACTAAACCTTTGACTCGCCCCAAATTCTTCGCCGCGCTCGACAAACTGTTCGGCACTGCTGAAAAAGATGTCCCCGCGACCAGTCAACCCCGGCTGCAATCTGAAAAACTACTCAATCGGCGTGTATTAGTGGTCGAAGATAACTCAATTAATCAATTAGTTGTTGGTGACATGCTCTCTCGCTTGGGCTGTCAATACGAAATCACTGACAACGGTCGCAAGGCTGTCACTCGGTTATTCTCATCACCACATCAACTACCACCATTTGAACTCATTTTAATGGACTGTCACATGCCAGAAATGGACGGTTTTGAAGCCAGTCGCGAAATTCGTCATCACGAAACTATGACCGCCAGCGGGCACATTCCTATCATCGCCCTCACCGCCAATGCGATGCAAGGTGATCGAGACCTGTGTCTGCGCGCCGGCATGGATGATTATTTGAGTAAACCACTGAAAACGCAAGAATTACGAGTTGTGCTATTGCGTTGGTTGCCCAATAAACTTCCCCTTCGAGTCTATCGCACGCCAACCGTTGCCCTTGATTCTAAAATAGCTCCGGTCTGCTTGAAACCCGCTGAAAATTTTGAAGATAGCCCTCTGATAACTTCGCCTGCCATTAATGATAAAATGGACTCCCTACATGAATTGCATCTCAAATTATCGCAATTACCTGTACTTGATGAGAGACATTTAGCTGGATTGCGTAAAGATACGCGTGATGAACTATTTCAACGGTTAGTGCAAATCTTTCTCGCTGAACTTCCCAACTATGTGAGCAAAATTTGTCACGCGTTGGAACTGCAAGATGGTGAAGCTTTGTTTCAAGCCGCACATAAAATGAAGGGTAGTACCTCTAGTTTGGGGGCGCGCCGGATACATGCACTTTGTTTACAATTGGAAAATATGGGACGTGCCGGTGAGTTTGCAGCTGCACGAAGTTTGGTCTCTACTCTTTTAACGAAGGAGAGCGAACATCTCAAACAAGCCTTGGAGAATATTAATCATGTTTGAAGTAGATAAGAAACCTTTGGTATTGGTGGTCGATGATGACATCTTCATGCGAGGGATGCTGCAAAGTTTGTTGGAAGAACAAGGATATCATGTCGCAGAAGCTCAAGATGGTGTGGAAGCTTTGAATTACTTTCGACAACATCGCCCAGATTTGGTTTTGATGGATGCCGCGATGCCAGTGATGGATGGATTTTCCGCGTGTGCAGAATTAACACGGTTGCAAAAGGAGTTGGAAGTGGATACCCCAGTCATCATGGTAACGTCGCTGGATGATGAGCAATCGGTCGATAAGGCTTTTGATGCGGGGGCTGTGGAATATATCACTAAGCCGGTGCATTGGTCAGTTTTGCGACATCGAGTTCAGGTTATTTTGCAAGCGCGTTGGGCTGAAGATGCGTTGCGACAGAGCGAAGCACGATTTCGTGGCATTTTTGAGCAAGCCGCGATGGGTATTGCCTTGGTTAATTTGGACGGACGGACGGTTCATGCGAATGCCGCGCTGCAAAAGATGTTGGGACAGCCGGAAGAATCTTTGCTGTCGAAGGTGTTTCCCAAGTTGTTCTACCCGCAAGACTCCTTGGTTGAAAAGGAATTTAAACAACATCTTCTCAGTGGACAGCGCAGTTTTTATCAGATGGAAAAGTATTTTTTTCGTCCCGGTAGCGCGATGTTATGGGGACGGTTAACCACTTCGCTGGTCATCGATAATAAACAGCATCCACAATATTTTGTTGAAATGGTTGAAGATATTACTGAACGTAAACGGACAGAGGCGCGGCAGCGGTTGGCTGCAAAGGTGTTTGAGACGACTTCTGATGCGGTTATGATTACTAATGCAGAGGGCAATATTATTGATGTAAATCAAGCCTTTCTCTTGTCAACGCATTATAGTTATGAGGAAGTGTTGGATAAAAACCCGCGATTTTTACAATCTGGACATCATGATCGTGTGTTTTTTGAACAGATGTGGACGCAGGCGCGGGAAACTGGACGGTGGCGGGGGGAAATTTGGAATCGGCGTAAAAATGGCGAGGTTTATTCCTCCTGGATGTCCTTGAGCGCAGTGCGCGGCGAACACAATGAAATTACGCATTACGTTTCAGTCTATTCTAACATCAGTTCTCTCGGCGAAGATGATGAACGGATACGATTATTGACCCATTATGATTCTTTGACAGAGTTACCAAATCGGTTATTATTTAATGAGAATATCACCCGCGCGTGTCGGCAAGAAGAACGGTTAGCGTTGTTATATCTTGATTTGGATGATTTTAAACAAATCAATGAACATTTTGGGTTTAACGTGGGCGATGAACTGCTTAAAATGATTGCAAAACGGTTAAAGCAATGCCTGCGTGAAGGCGATACGGTGGCGCGTTTGGATGACGATGAGTTTGGAATTATTTTAGCCCCGTTGTATCAAGACTATGATGCTCGGTTAGTTGCTGAGGGTATTTTTGCTGCCTTTGCAGAACCTTTTGTCGTGCGAGAACAGGCAGTCGAAATTGACTGTAATATCGGAATTTGTATTCATGTCAATAGTATATTACCTTCTCACCAACCGAACAGCAATCATATAGAAATATTAATTCAACGTGCAGATATGGCAATGTACTTAGCGAAGGAAGCCGGCAAGAATACTTATCACATCCATTCCGGGCTGGAATAAACTCCACTGTGAAATGATTCAATGGCATCAAGCTGTCGTCGCTATTTATCGTCGCTAAAAAAGATTCTTTGATTGAATTCAGTTTATTATCATCAACTACCTTCTTTTTGTTGGATATAGCCCAATAAAAACGATATAAATTTATGTCCACACAACACACCAAAAGAGTGATTCGGATTGCCACAATCGGCGTTGAAGATCGCACCCGGCGTACCCTAGATGTAGTATTTAAGGGACCCGGAGAAGGAGCTTACGTGCTGGTGGAGGAAGGCTTGGCAGAATCGATCATTTTCGATTTTGACTGTTTTAACGCGGCTGTTTTATGGGAAGATTATCGCAAACGTCATCCCAAATTACCTACCCTAGTGATATCAGTCAATCACAAAGAAATCCCAGATACCGTTTTCCTACGCAAGCCCATTCAAATCAGCTCGCTTTTCCAAACCTTGGGCGAAATCAAAGAGCGAATGGACGCATTGCAACAACAAGCCGAAATCCAACTTGAGCCGCCCAAACTCCATGCCCACACCGGCACCGTATCCGACCGTCCGGCAACCATTCCCAGCAGATTTCAAAAAGATGACGAACTGGATCGGCTGTGTGGCAGTGTCGCAGATGTCAACTTAGAAAATGGGCAAGATGTCCAAAAAATTTTCTACAATCCCTACCAATATTTTCAAGGCGTATTGGATAAAGCTTTGCGAACTGCAATTGAAAATGACACCGGTGTGCTGATCAGCGGAATGCCACAGCAAATTGTACTACTACCCAAAAACAACCGCATGTTATGTGCCTCGCCAGATCACGAACTAAAAGCCCTCTGTTTAGTACCCGTGCAACAACGGCTAATTACCATCAGCTTGTTGAATGCCACCGATGCCAATACCCAAGCCCTACGGCAGCGTGTCGAACAAAGTTTGCAACACGGCAAGCCACTAG
>DYNO01000063.1 GCA_020721025.1 Thiomargarita sp.
AGGAAAAGTGTATCATATACCGTTAGCTTCGTAAAGTGGCACAGCAAAAACATCCTATATCATCTTGCTAATCACTGTTATGAACCTCTATCAATGATGGTAAACGACTGATTTCAGTCACTGGAAGTCAATGTTAGACAAGTTCAGAATTCAGTTATTGGTGATTCAGTCATATATAGCTATATTGAACTAAATATAGCTAATTTGGTAACAGGAACTAACTCTCGATTTAAGGTTTTCCAAACCGGGCATCATGTTCAGAAAACCTCATCATTTACTTATGGGGAGTCGCTTGACGCAACAGCGTACTCACTGCACTAAATTTTTTACTTTCCGCCAGTTCCAACGCCGTTTTACCATCGACATTTTTCAAATGAGGGTCTGCCCCTGCTTTGAGCAGTAATTCCACAATCGCTTCTTTCCCCTTCATCGCCGCTTCCATCAAGGCATTCACACCATCTTTATCTTGAATGTTCACATCGGCAGAGGCTTTTAACAACAACTTGATGACCTCCAGATTTCCCTGTTCAGCGGCGTGAATCAACGCTGTCGCCCCATATACATCGGTTGCATTCACTTCTGCTTGATTTTCTACCAAAAGCTGCACTATTTCGGAAAACCCCTTCTCACTTGCCCGCATTAACGGAGTTACACCTTCCTTGTTTTTGAGATTTGGATTGGCGCGATTTTTCAGCAACGTGTCAATAACCTTGAGATGTCCATTATCGGTCGCCATCATCAAGGCGGTATTGCCATTCTTATCAGCGACATTGCTATCGGCATGAAACATCAACAATTGGGCAGCAACAACCTCATACCCTTGCTTAGAAGCAGTCATCAACGCATTCCATCCCATGTTGGTTCGATTGTGCACATCGGCTCCGAATTCAACCAACATTGCCGTGATTTCACTGTGTCCATTCTCGGCGGCAAAGGTCAGCGCGGAACAATTGTAGTTGGTATGCGCATTGACATTCGCCCCACGCGACAACAAAACCACCGCACTCTTGGTGCTCCCCGTTTCAGCAGCCGACATCAACGCCGTTTTTCCAAAATTGTTCGCCGCATTGACGTTTGCCCCTTTATCTAATAATTCTCTAATCGTTTCAGTATCATCAATCAACGCGGCTTCACGCAAGCGACGGTTTAATTCTTCTTGGGTATTCATCGGAGTCGCCACCGCCATCCTCACCCCTTCTGTCATTGTCCATGGCAGACACCCTAAGAAACACAATATCACTAAGAATTTTTTCATAAATTACCTCATGTTAGAATTTTTAAGTGTATTTTGAGGATAAATAACAAACTATCAATTTAGAATGTTTGAATATTAGCCAATGGTGATATTATACCCCAAAAAGCATCTTCGCAATGGCTAAAAAGTGTTCGTGCTCATCCATCCAGATGAGTAGTTGAGTAACTGTTACAGCTTTTAAATATTGTTTAAAACGATAATGAGCGAAAGTCAACATGTTACGTGACGTGCTTGAAGCCAGTTTTGTAACCATTTGTGAAGTTTCAAAGAGCCTGTTCCCATGAAAGTGGGAATTGGAATGAAAATTCGGTTGAAAGTGCGTACCAAAAAATTTGCAACCTTCTTGTGCAACTCGTTAATCAAGTCCCAAATTCGCCAACGCATCCGTTCAGCGGCTTGTTTCAATCGACGTTTTTGTCTGCATTTCACTTTTGAAATCCGAGACATAAGCCGTAACCACAAGCACAACCGATAGATTCTTTGAAAACTCCCTTCACCGATCTTGCCATGCAATACTTCAGAATAAAATGACATAAAAGTGCGAACTCCCGGATCGAGAGCCACCGCATCAATCCTTTGGTTTTCAGGTACTTGATACGGTAGCTTTTGGGGAATAATTACAAAATAGCGGCTTCCTTCTCGAACAATCCGTGTACCTTCCAAATCCGTATGAAAGGGTTCTGATACCTCAAATTCCAATTTGAACTTCTTGCTGCCAAACACAACATCTTGATTTAACGCAGATTTATCAAACCCAAAACTTTGAATCGGATCACGCTTGGCGCGAAAACTAACTTGCTGAACTTTGCCCATTTTCAAATACTTAGCTTTGGCATTTTTGACAGCATTGCAAGCGTCGGACATGGCGTGTTCACGGATTCTTTGAGGACAATCCATCGCCCAATCTGGAATATCGTCGCCTTTTTGAACTATTTTTCTAACTTCATAAAGCGATGCTTTCGTACCCTCTTGACGTAAGTAGTTGATAGTACGATTGAACCACCAACGTGAAAGCCACAAATATTTACGGGTAGTGTGTCTGATTTTTGGGTAAATCCGAACCGACACAACCGGTCCGGTGTGCGATAATAACTTCTGAGACATGTCCAGACATAGCGAGTTCCAATAGGGCATTAAATCCTTTTCGCTTAAGCATGTTCCTACGAAAGTAGGAATTAAGCCCGCTACCGACATCTTCGATAAGTTCATGATTTGGATAGCGAGAATAAATCTTGAACTGCATTTTGAGAAATGCTGTACGCAACTTCAGAATACCATTCAAAAGTAGCACATATTTCTCGATAAAACGCATTGGCAGCTTGTAGTGAAAATGGATTCTCTTTTTAGTTAAAGCGTTCAAGTAGTTGATTATAGCAATGTCTGACCGTACCACAACACTTATTGAGGTATTCGTTCTTCTGTGGGTCTCAATTCAATCTTGTGTGCTAGTAACATGGCTTAGTCCGCTACTTTAAATCATTTGTAAGATTTTTTAATTTAACCCAATTATACAATAGCTGTTGTCAATCGACAAATCTATAAGCGATTTAGGAACACTATAACAGGAACCAACTCCATGAAAATCCCTCTAATATTGCTCATGGTGCATGAGGCTTCTCAATATGATTAGGCAATTGCTTGATTTGAATGAATTATCTCATGCACATCTCGCGTCGCCAACCTGCGATAACGCCCATCCAATGCGGCAATTATTCCGCCGACTGCCATCAACAATGCACCCAGCCAAATCCAGCGCACAAACGGTTTGTAATAGACTCGCACCGCCCAGACATTTTTGTCAATTTCCTCGCCCAACGCCACGTAAATATCCCGAAATAATGTGGCATGAATCGCGGCTTCAGTCATGGGCATGGTTTGCACAGTGTAAGTACGCTTTTGGGGATGCAATTCTGCCAGTGGATGACCTTGATAAGAAACTTTTACAGTCGCTTGATCAGCAACATAATTTGCACCCTGCACTTTTTGCATCTTTTCAAACACAAAGGTGTAGCCCGCCACTTCAAACGGTTTTGCCTGTTCCACCCGTAAATCTTTCTCAACACTGTAAGTTTTCACCAAGGTCACGCCAATGATAAAAACTGCCACACCCAAATGCGCCAAAATCATACCGTGGAAACTGTAGGAAAGACGCAGGAAGCCGCGCCATTTTTTTGCTTTATGCACCAATTTTTCGCGAATGCTGTCCCAAATCGCCAAAATGATCCAAAACGCGCCAATTAACGCAGGAATCACGATCAATCCGTCTGTGCCTTTGAATGCTAAGGGTAATCCGCTTCCTAATCCGATACTCAACAAAATATTCCAACGTAACCGATAGATTAAGCTAAAAAAATCATCTTTTTTCCAACGCACACTGCCACCCATGCCAAGCAAAATAATCAATGGAACGCTAAGTGCCACAAACATTGTGTCGAAATACGGGGGTCCCACCGAAATTTTGCCCATGCCCAAGGCATCGAGAAATAGCGGGTATAACGTCCCTAACAGTACACTGGCACAAAGGACAATTAATAGTACATTGTTGATTAACAAGAAACTTTCTCGTGACACCAACGCAAAATTACCCCCACTGCCCACAGTCGGCGCGCGCCAAGCATATAAAATTAATGAAGTGCCGATGACAATTCCTAGAAACATTAAAATAAAAACGCCGCGTTCGGGATCAGTGGCAAATGCATGAACCGAGGTTAAAACTCCAGAACGTACCAAGAACGTACCTAACAGACTGAGTGAGAAAGCAGTAATTGCCAATAACACCGTCCAGTTTTTGAATGCCCCGCGTTTTTCTGTAACTGCGAGTGAGTGTAACAAGGCGGTACCGGCGAGCCAAGGCATAAATGAAGCATTTTCAACTGGATCCCAAAACCACCAACCGCCCCAGCCTAATTCATAATATGCCCACCAACTCCCCAACGCGATGCCTAACGTGAGGAAAATCCACGCCACCAACGTCCAAGGTCGTGACCAACGCGCCCATGCACTGTCGAGTTTGCCACCAATTAATGCTGCAATGGCGAAGGCGAAGGCAACTGAAAAGCCCACGTAACCCATGTATAACATCGGCGGGTGAAAAATTAAGCCGGGGTCTTGCAGTAACGGGTTCAAATCTCGACCATTTTCCGGCATGGGCAACAAGCGTTCAAAAGGATTTGAGGTTGCGATGAGGAATAATAAAAATCCTACGCTAATAAAGCCCATTACCGCGATCACCCGCCCAGCAACCATGCGCGGCAGGCTGCGGCTGAAGATCGCGACGGCAACCGTCCAGATTGAGAGGGTAAACACCCAAAGTAATAATGAGCCTTCATGCCCGCCCCACACGCTGACCACGCGATATTGCAAGGGTAACAAGCTGTTAGAATTGCTCGCCACGTATTTGACTGAGAAGTCGTTGTCGATAAATGCGTAAGTTAAACAGCCGTAAGCCACGGCTAAAAATACAAATTGTCCCACCGCAGCAGGTCGAGCCACCGCAATCCAATTGGGGATTTTTTGAAGCGTTCCTATCAAAGGAATCACAGCTTGCACAATGGCTAATCCTAAAGCTAACATCAAAGCAAAATGTCCAAGTTCAGGAATCATATCAATTTTTCACTGGGTTGATGGGCGCGTTTGTTGCGTTTTCTTTGGTTTTCATGATCTGCGCAACTTCTGGGGGCATGTATTTTTCATCATGTTTTGCCAACACTTCTTTTGCTAAAAATGTCCCGTCAGCTTGCATGTCTCCAATGGCAATCACCCCTTGTCCTTCACGAAATAAATCTGGCAAAATCCCTTCATAGTTGATATTAATAGTATGAGCAAAATCAGTGACTTCAAATTTCACTTGCAGACTGCTGGTCACGCGTTGCACACTACCCTTGCTAACCATGCCCCCGATGCGGATTTGACGATTTTTGGGAGCTTCGCCCGCAGCAATCTGCGTTGGACTAAAGAAAAAAAGCATGTTTTGTTGAAATGCAGTGACTGCGAGGGCAACGGTGGCTCCTACGCCTAAAATGATCAAAAATACAACCATGAGTCGTTGCTTACGTTTGGGAGTCATTTGAAGTTCTCCGTGCTTTGCGTGCCAATACTTTCAATAAATTACGTTGACAGACCATCGGTGAGACTACATTTATCAGCAAGATCACGAAGGCAAGTGCGTAACTCGTCCACACATAAAAAGCGTAACCGCCCATATTAAAAAACTGTGCCCAATCAAACATGTTATCCTCTTAAGTTGTAAAAAAGGAACTGCGTCTATTTTTTTGAATGATGTGTCGAAATGTCGTTAAAATTTATCATCAATCAGTTGTAAATCCACATTACGATATTTTGCAAATTCACTATCGAAACTAAGTAGTTGATCTTGATGCTGTAATGCTGTGCCAATAATTAAACGATCCATCGGGTCACGGGGATGTTCGGGTAAATTAACTGATTGTAAAACAATTTGACGAGTCACCGGCAAAATATCAACCAACTTTACGATCTGAACAATCCATTATTCAAGTGGCATTTCTAAACAGATACGTTGACGTTTGACAAGCAAGGCAGTCTTTAAGTTTTTAATCTCGAAATCCGCAACTTTCGACCAAATACACCAAAAAGGTCTGATCTTCTGATAGAAAAACTTTCTTTGACATCTTTTCTCTTGAACTGAGGAAAACCGGGCTTCTCCCCGTTTTTAACCCGACGAAAGGCTTGTTCCTGTGAAAACAGGAAAGTGACTGAAAGCACTGAATAAATCTTGAACTGCATTTTGAGAAACACTGTATGCAACTTCAGAATACCATTCAAAAGTAGCACATATTTCTCGATAAAACGCATTGGCAGCTTGTAGTGAAAATGGATTCTCTTTTTAGTTAAAGCGTTCAAGTAGTTGATTATAGCAATGTCTGACCGTACCACAACACTTATTGAGGTATTCGTTCTTCTGTGGGTCTCAATTCAATCTTGTGGGCTAGTAACATGGCTTAGTCCGCTACTTTAAATGTTTTGTCAATTTAACCCAATTATACAATAGTGGTTGTCAATCGACAAATCTATAAGCGATTTAGGAACACGATAGCAATCAGATCAGATAGAGAATGGAAATGAAAGCAACGCATTCTTTTGAATCCACAGCAAAGTTTACACTAAGTCGCTGGCAAAAAAAATAGATATTTATCAATGGATAGTAACGAGATGACAAATAGAGAACCAATTTGACATCTTTAAACCGAATGAATTAAATGATTCGTGTTGGTACAGAAACATTTGAAAGAATCGTAATATTATCAAATCGTGAAATGATCGGCGACTGGTTCAAGCAGTGAATCTCATGAATCAGTGCCTCAGAGTGATACTTTGATGGTAGAATAATCTAGCTATAACAACGAGTTTAACGGATTAAGTGGAAATATATGAAAAAATCAATTTTATTCTTTTTGTTGCTTTTCTTCCCGCTGTTGAACTCAATGGCTGCGAATTCCTTTTTACTTGCAGAATCTGCATCTGCCGAATTGAAACAATTATTATCACTTTCCTTAGAGGAATTATTACAAGTTGAAATTGATACTGCGGGCAAAGTGTCTGAAAAAATAGGAAAAATTCCCGCCAGTGTCGTACTTATCACTCGTCAGGATATTCAACGTTATGGTTACACCACGCTTGATGAGATTTTAAGACACGTTTCAGGGGTTTATCACCTTAATTTTTATGGCACCGGCGGAGCTTCGTATGGAGTGCGTGGTTATTTAAGCACCAGCACGGCAAATCGAAATATGATTGTTTTAGTCAATGGAATCAGTCAAGTTTCAGATTATGACTCCAGTTACTTACTGCCTACTGTGCCTGTACCCGTAGAAGCGATTGATCGAATTGAAATTATTCGTGGTCCACAGTCAACCATTTACGGCAGCGGTGCATTTTTTGGGGTTATCAATCTGATTACCAATGAAACCAACCAGAAAAAAGGGGCTGCTTCCTACGTGTCATTGCTGGGTGGCAGTCGGCAAACGCGGCGTTGGTTTGGGCGGAGCAGCTATGTCTATGATCAGGGACAAATTGTTGTCAATCTTGGCGGCTACCAACACGATGGTTTTGATGTTCCATATCAACGGCTGGAATCTAAACCTCAAGGGCAAGAGTGGGATTATCGTACTGGTGGACGCATGGAATCTGAAGAAAAATATTTTGAACTTTCAGGAACTTATCAAAATTTACAACTGGATATCACGCATGGTAACACCGATACCGAAGGTTTCGTGTCCCGCCCGGTGATTGGTGACGGCACAAATCGACATCTGGAAAGCACTCATTTGCGGGTCAGTTATCATCAAAAACTTTCTAACCAATTGAATTTAAACGGTCATCTGACTTACATTCACAACGATATTCGCCTAGATTATGACTCGCCCTTCCCCTCAACAACGACAGATTTTCAAACAATTCAATCGACAGCCTACGAAGGTGAAGTAACTTTACAGTGGAAATTGCCCAAGTATTTGGATTTAACCAGCGGAATTTATTATCGTTATGCTCCCGATATCGCCTCAACTATCGATCTACCGGGCTTGCCCAATGTGGTCTCCTTACAAAAAGCCACCCAACGTTTGCAATCTGGTGACTCACTGGTCAATCAAGCGTGGTTTTCTCAGGTGAATTATTATCCAAATCAACGGTGGAAATGGGTTGCGGGCTTGCGGTTGGAACAAACTTTGGGATACGATGTTTTTGCCGAATATGGTGCTAATTCAACCCAATACAAAAGTATCACCCCACATTATGATGCACAAGAGGTAGCGGTTGGCAACTATCACTAACTTTGCTATGATTCATTATGATTTACACTGAAACATAGCCAAATGAACTACTATCCGAGCAGAGAAGCCTGTCGTAAACTAGGTGTCCATCCAGATACACTTCGTAAATGGGCGGACACTGGTGAAATTAGCTGCATTAAAACAAAATCAGGACAAAGACGTTATGATGTCGATAGTTACATTGGAAAATCAACCACTTCCGTTACAATCTGCTATTGTCGCGTCTCAAGTCATAAACAGCGAGACGACCTCGAACGACAAGTCGAATTCTTGCGAAATCAATACCCTAACGCAGAATTCGTCCGAGACATCGGAAGCGGACTCAACTTCAAACGAAGAGGTCTTAAAACCATTTTGGAACGAGCTATGTCGGAAACTCACATCACTCTTGTGGTTGCCCACCGAGACAGACTTGCAAGATTTGGGATCGACCTCATTCGACAAGTCCTTGAGCAAAATGGTGGAAAACTCGTGGTTCTCGACGAAACTTTACTCTCGCCAGAACAAGAACTTACCGCCGATTTGCTCAATATCGTCCACGTATTTTCCGCAAGAATGCACGGACTTAGAAGTTATAAAAAGCAAATCCATCAAATTGTCACCAACGAAAGAACAGAAGAAGTTGTTCCACCATTGGCACAATGTGAGTAGATGGGTGTTTAATCAAGCACTTGCCTTCATCCGTGATTATGAAACGTGTGAAGAATTGGGTGTGAAAAAGCCCTCATGGATGGACATCAAGAAGATGTTTACAAAACTACTTCCTGATTGGACAAAGGATGTTCCGTTTCAAATCAAAGGGATAGCGATTAAAGAAGCTGTTGACGCATTTTGGGCAACACTCAAAGCGCACAAAGGCAAAAAGGGTAAAATCTCGTTTCATTTTCGTAGTTGGAAAGACCCCGTACAATCGTGCTACGTCCCAAAAACTGCGATTTCTGTCAAAGGAATTTATCCGAAAGTGTCTGGTAAAGGTTTGGATTTATTGGAATCTTTACCGGAAGATGTGATGGATTCAAGATTAGTTTGGCGTGCTGGAAAGTATTTTCTCACCGTCCCCACAAAACAACGTGTATCTTATGGCGAAAACCAAGCCCGTGTTGTTGCGATTGATCCCGGTGTGCGAACATTTTCCACGTTTTATGGAACAGATAGTTGTGGTTTTTTAGGTCAAGGTGATTTCTCACGGATTCAACGGCTTGCGTTTCATTTGGATGATTTGATTTCAAGAATGTCCAAAGTCACCAATAAACAAAAGTTACGAAAGATGAAACTGGCGGTGGCGAGAATGCGTGAGAAAGTCAGTAACTTAATCGACGAGCTTCATCACAAAGTTGCTCTTTTCTTGGTTACGAACTTCGATTGCATCCTACTGCCCACTTTTGAAACTCAACAAATGGTCAGTCGTGGTGATCGTAAAATCCAATGCAAAACAGTGAGAAGCATGTTGACATTCGCACACTACAGATTCAAAACATTTTTGAAACACAAAGCCTTTGAATTTGGTAAAGAAGTTATCGACGTGTGCGAAGCCTTCACCAGTAAAACCCATCCAGAAACAGGCGAAGTGAAAAAAGTCGGTTCAGCAAAACGTATTAAGTTGTTGAATGGACAATGGATCAATCGTGACATCGTAGGCGCACGTAATATTCTGTTGCGTGCCTTGGTAGATCAACCCCACAAAGTAACGTGGCAGTTAGTAAATGTTAGCGAACCTAGCATTTCATAAGAAAAAATGATCGGAATGGGTAACCCACGGTTTAGAGTTGAGTTTGCAAGCGCAACCCACTGATAAAACTCAATTAGAGCTGAGTTTGACTTATCAAGAAACACATCATCAGCAAAATTCTGAACTTGATGCAGCGTATTCACCCAATTTGTTGGGACAGGTCAAGTTTTCTTATCAATGGACTCCACAGTTGACGCTTGGATTAACTGGTTATTATGTGTCTGAAATGCAAGTATATTTTGATCCCACGTTGAAAAATCCCGATGGCAGTTTTGGCAGACGCATCAATGGTACAAATAGCAAAGATTATTTCGTGATGGGGGCAAATATCCGTTTTCAAGATTGGTTGACTCGGGGCTCGTTTGTGAATGTACGAGTGAATAATTTGCTCAATCAAGAGATTACCTATCCCACCTACTTAAATAATTCGTGGATAGACCGAGGTTCAGTGGGGGAAGAGCGCAGCGTGATGGTAACAGTGGGCTATGAATTTTAGCTTATCATTCCCAGCGATAGCAAAATCACTAAATAATTCAGTTCAGTAGATGAATCTATTCCTGTGGTTTTGGTTCGCGTGGTAGGCGAAATGAAAAAGTTGTCCCCACCCCCAACTGACTTTGAACGTGAATTGTACCACTCATCATCTCCACAAAATATTTGCTAATTGCCAGTCCCAACCCGGTGCCGCCATATTTGCGGGTCGTAGAAGCATCGGCTTGGGTAAAGGCTTGAAATAATTTGTTTACTTGGGATTCACTCATACCGATACCAGTATCGTTTACATTGAATTCGATCCATTCATCATTTTCTATTTGAATTGGGGCAATACCCACCGTGACCGTGCCATTCTGCGTGAATTTACAAGCATTACTAACGAGATTCAGAAGAACTTGACGAGTTTTCACCCGGTCTGCATAAAGATTCCCAATATTGATAGAACACTGGATATTCAATGAGTTACTTTTTAACAATGGCATGGCAGTCGCGCTGACTTCTTCAATTAATGCAGTAATATCAAAAGTTTTCTCGTGCATTTCCATTTTACCGGCTTCAATTTTAGAAAAATCAAGTACTTCATTGATCAGCGTCAATAACTGTTTGCCGGCAAAGTTAATTTTTTCCAAATCTTCAACAAAACTTTCTGCTTCAGTGACGTGAATTTCTTCCGCTTCTTCTTTCAGCATTTCGCTATAACCAATAATTGCATTCATCGGTGTGCGTAATTCATGGCTGATATTGGCGAGAAATTGACTTTTGGCGATATTGGCAGCTTCGGCGGCTTCCTTGGCATGTTGCAGGGCTTCTACCACCGTATTCATCGCATCATTTTGTTTTTTCAATATTTGGTTCTGATGTTCTAATTGTTTACGCAGACGATGCAAATCAAGGTGAATATTGATGCGCGCCAGAGCTTCTTCACGCTGAATCGGTTTGGTGATGTAATCCACGCCTCCGGCTTCAAAACCATTTATTTTGTCGTCAGTATCAGACAACGCGGTCATGAAAATCACCGGAACATCCGCAATGGTTGCATCGGCTTTAATCTGACGACACGTTTCAAAACCATTCCAACCGGGCATCATTACATCCAATAACACCAGATCGGGCTTGGTCAACTTGATTTTTTTTAACGCACTTTCACCACTTTTGGCAACCAATACTTTAAAACCTGTTTCTTGAAGAAATTTCGATAAAACTTGAATATTTTCAGGAATATCATCAACTATCATGAGGGTTGCATCGGTCATACTTTGAGCTCCGGATCGCTTGATTAGGGGAACAGTCAATGCGACGTTATTTAGTTGAAAAGAGGACGTTTTTTAATTGGTGTGGAGTCGTACCGTGATGTTTTATTTGGAAAATTTGACTGCATCACGCGAAGATGATTGTCACTTTAGATACTGAAAATTCTGATTCAAACATTCAGACAACATTTAGATTTTATTGAAATATCAATTGTCGAATCAGAAAACAATTTTATCTTAATTTATTTTCCAAAAAATTATGAACTTAAGTAAGGTTCTAACAAGGCGCAAATTTCATCTGCATCATAATTTTCTGCAAATTTGAGGATTTTATCTAAAAAAGGTTGCAGTGCAGCATCTTCGACCAATAATTTTTCGCATTCCGCCTGAATGCCGCCGATATCGCCACGCATAGCAAGATGATATAACATGGTTGCTTGATCAGACGAGGGTTCAACTGACGAGGTATTTTCATCTGTAGAAAGTGGAGTTATTTTAAATGGTGCGTCATCGGCATATCTCCATGTCAACGCTAGATGTTTTTGCAACACTTCAAAAATTTCGTCTATTTTAAATGGCTTGGTGATAAAATCCGCACACCCTATTTGTAAACTTTGTTCGGTGTGAAAGCTGAACGCACTGGCAGATACCGCAATGACTGGGATAGTATGTAATATGGCATGTTGTTTCAGACAACGCGTGGTTTCAAAACCGTCAAGGCGTGGCATCATTAAATCCATCAAGATCAAATCTGGCAGGTATTTTTCCGCTTGTTCTAACGCCACAATGCCATCTTCTGCAAAAATTATCTCAAATCCCAATGGAGCAAGCAGTGTTTTTAATAACGAGCGATTTTCCTCCCGATCATCGACCACAAGCAATTGATATTGTTCACGTCCCTGACGACGCAAGGGTGCATTATTGGGCAATTGATAACCGGTAATGGGAATAATTTCGTGGTTGGCGGGACGCAAATTTTCCACTTCAGCAAGGCGCAACGTCACCCAGAATAATGAGCCCTTGCCCAATTCACTTTCCACATGCAGATGTCCCTCCATTTGTTCTACTAAGGCTTTGGTGATGGATAATCCCAACCCTGTTCCCTCACTTTTGTGCATCGTATCACTGACTTGCTTGAATGGAGCGAAAATTTCATCGAGGTTATTTTGTGCAATGCCAATGCCGGTATCTTGCACTTGAAAACGAATATGTTCCTCATCTTCATAACCCACGCTAAACACAACGCTACCCTGATCGGTAAATTTCACTGCATTGCTGAGAAAATTGATCAGAATCTGGCGCAATCGCTTGCTATCGGCATGAATTCCCATCGGTAATACCGAGCGTTTTTCAAAATGAAATTCAATCCTTTTTTGTCGGGCGCGCACTTGGAAAATGTCAACGATATCTTGCAGAAAATTAGTCAGATGAAAATCTTCAAGACGCAATTCAAGCCGCCCGGATTCAATTTTGGCAATATCTAAAATGTCATTGATCAGGGTTAGTAAATATTCACCACTTTTATGAATTATTTTAATCCCTTGCAGATGTTGCTTGTCTAACGTGGGTTCACGCATTAAAATTTGTGCATAGCCCAAAATTCCATTTAACGGCGTGCGTAATTCATGGCTCATATTGGCGAGAAAGGTACTTTTGGCGCGATTGGCGTTTTCTGCCAGTTCTTTCGCTTGACGCAATGCCAGTTCTGCTTGTTTTCGTTCAGAAATATCTCGAAATACCACAACTTCCCCCACAACTTGATGACCTTCTCGAATCGGTGTCGTGGTGTATTCCGCGAGGAAAAAATGCCCGTCTTGGCGATAAAATTCTTCTTCCGCGTGATGAGCAATTCCCTGAGCAACTGCCTCACAAAAAGTAAGTTCGGTATGATTGGTTTCTGTGGCAATATGACGGGTAACGACTTGATAAGATTGTGTTTTATTATCAGTTAATCCAAATAAATTCGCCGCGACCGGATTTAGAAAAATAGTTTGACATTGTGCATCCAGCCCACAAATGCCTTCGCCGGCGGCTTCCAAAATTAATTGATTCTGATGGCTTAGACGGGCTAATTCTTGTTCCGCCTGTTTTCGTTCAGTGATTTTTAAACCGGTGATCACATAATGTTGTACTTGATTTTGGGCATCATACAATGCAGTATAACTCCATTCGATCTCTTCTAACTTATTGAATTTTGTGGATAATTGAATTTCACAATGAGAATAATGTGCATTATATTCTGTGGGAGCGAGTAAGGTTTGCAACTGGGCATAATCTTTTTCAGCAAACAAACCTTGAATTGCTTGATTTTCCAACTCGTCGCTACGATAGCCCGTAATTTCACACGCGGTGCGGTTGACTCGAAAAATGCGGAATTCTTTATCCAACACGATAATCAATGCACTGACGGTGTTTAAAATCGCGGTGACAAAATCTCGTTCTTGCTTGAGTTCTTGAGTGCGCGAACTGATTTCTTTTTCTAATGGAATCAAGGCGATAGTACGCAATGCGATCCACACTATCCAGCCAAATAGCATGAAAACACCGGCGAAAACGAGCAGCAAATAAATGTTTAAGCGTGAAATCACTTGTGTGATGAATGTGACATCGCTGCTGATCGTGATTTTAACGAAATTTTTAGGTGAAAATTGGATATGACGACTCACCTCCAGTTGTTGCGAAGTCGGAGTGGCGCGGACGTAATTGACTAATTCAAAATTATTTTTAGTCACTGCCTTCATAGTGACAATATAATCGCGCTTTTCGCCCCATTCCTGCAAAAATTGACTGGCGATGGCATAGTCTTGTTTTAAAAAAGATTCTTTGACGAAATCGGCGATTAAATCTAATTCTAAATTGGCTCGTTTTTCTGCGTATCCTAACATCATCTGACGTTGTTGGGACACGATCAGGACACTGGATAAAATCAAAAAACCTAATAAAATCAACAGAAAATAAAATAATAAGCGTTTTTGTTGAACTGTCATGTCGTAACCGATCCTGAAATGATTGATAAATATTGATGATCAATTAAACTGAATGTCATGGTAGATATTCACCACTAAGCGATGCTTGACATATTAATTTGTGACTAAATGATGGCAAGCGCGTATAAATTTCAAAAAAATCTATTTAAAATCAATTAGATCATGCCTGCCAAAAAGCTCTGCTTCGTCCATTTCATCAACAAGTAGAACTTGGTGACGAGTCTCAAAAATTGGCAACGGCATGGATAATAAAGGCTACTTAATTGATTTTATTCATTTTGAAGGCGTGGCAATACTTTTGAGAATGTTACGCAATGAATCATAGTCTTTATCTACCACGGAGACAAAACCGGTCATTTCCGGACCTATCTTCGTAAGCACTTCTTTTCCCTGCGGGTCTTGTTTTAAATCTAACAGAGTCTGGCGGATTTTTTCCACCAATGCACTGGGAAGCAAACTATTCGCAACAAGAAGATGGGTTGAAATGGGCGGAGAAGTCGCTAAAACCCGCATTCCTTTTTTCTGATGCTCCGTAAAAATTTCTTCCGCCAAAGCCCCCGCAGCGTAATCGCCTAAAGTAACTCCATAAATCACATTGTCATGATTCTTGAGAAACTCATGCCCTGCCAATTTATCCAATGAAACACCCGCTTCTGCCAGCATATAACGCGGTACTTGCGCGCTTAAAGTGGAATTAGCATCTCCGAACGCAAACCGTTTTCCAATCAGTTCCTTCAGATTTTTAATTTCACTGGTTTCAGTCACAAAGATAATGCCGTGAAATGTTGGTTTGCCATGAATTTCATAACGTGCTAACAACGGTTTTTTACCATATTTTTCAACCAGTTTGATGTAAGGACTGCCACCCAATAATGCGATGTCGATTTTATTCTCTCCTGCTTTTTGCAAGTGTTCATCGTAATTTTTGGCAATTTCTAATGAAACGGGAATATTTAATTTCTTGCTCAGATAGTCGGCAAGTGGTGTGTATTTTTGGGTTAGTTGACCCGCAGTTAAGTAAGGCATAAGTCCCAAGGTCAGCGATTCTGGTGGTTTATCCTGTGCGTAAAGCGGGGAAATGAGCGACGATAACACGATCCAACCAAGCAATTGATACAAACGATGAATGAACATAAATATTTCCTGTGTCACTTTGGGGCGTGAATGAGGTAAAAAAAGTTAGATTTTGCACCCAAACTTGTTTCAAACTTTGTCAACTATATCATATCATAGAAATTATGCAGTTTAAATCGAATATTCGGTTGATTTAGATTGTTAGTATTCTCACTTATTTATATATTTCAATCGATTAAATAGCATATCAACATCGTTTTCCGCTCATTTCCAACACGCCTGTGTCGCCGATTCAAATTTTGGATTTACTCATTTTTCGATGAGATGCTGAACGAATGGCTCAGTGATTTTTTCGATGAGATGCTGAACGAATGGCTCAGTGATATAGTGTTCCTAAATCGTTTATAGATTTGTCGATTGATAACCACTATTGTATAATTGGGTCGAATTAAAAAATCTTACAAGTTATTTAAAGTAGCGGATTCAAGCCATGTTATTAGCACATAAGATTGAATTAAGACCCACAGAGGAACAAAAAGAATACCTCAATAAGGCTTGTGGTACGGTCAGACATTGCTATAATCAATTACTTGAACGCTTTAGCCAAAAAGAAAATCCATTTTCATTGCAAGCTGCCAATGCGTTTTATCGAGAAATACGTGCTACTT
>DYNO01000064.1 GCA_020721025.1 Thiomargarita sp.
TTTAAACTTTACTTTTTTACTGAGTTTGAAGATGTCAAATCGGTTCTATAAATATTATGCCCTAGATGATTTAGGAGTGGGGCTGGGCACGCCGGTTTATGCCAAGGACGGTACATTTCAAGGCATGTTTACTGCGGATATGGCGTTGAGTCAAATCAGTGAATTCTTGCAAAATCTGCATATTGGCGATTCTGGCGTAGCATTTATCACAGAGGCAGATGGCTCGTTGATTGCCAGTTCTCATTTACAAAAATTATTCACCATGCCAAATAATGTCATGCAACGCTTAAATGCCACAGAAAGCAATCATCCATTGATTCAAGCCAGCGCCCATTATCTCCAGCAACAATTTAAACAAATTTCTGAGATTACCACAACGCAACAATTTGATTTTACAGCGGATAACCAAAAATATTTTTTACAGGTCACTCCTGTGCACTACGAAGGCGGATTAAATTGGTGGATTATCGTGGCTATTCCGCAATCTGATTTCATGCAACATATTGATAATAATATGTATAATTCCATCAAATTGTCTATTCTCGCCTTCTTCATCGCTATTGTGATTGGACTGCTCACTGCGCGCAGAATTATTCATCCCATTTTAACCTTGAATGATGCCGCCAAAGTCATTGCTATCGGTCAATGGGATCATGTCGTGCCGCTGCAACGTGATGACGAATTGGGACAATTAGCACAAGCATTCAACCAGATGGCAGGACAATTACGCAGCTTATTTACCACAATTGAAGCCAATGAAGCCCGGTTGAAGCAATTTTTGGAAGCCATGCCAATTGGTGTGATGGTGCTACATGCCGATGGGCGAATTCATTATATTAATCAATGGGCAATGAAATTATTAGGGCGGGGTATGGAACCGCTACTCTATCCAAATAACTTGCCTGAAATTTATCAAACCTATTTGGCGGGAACGCAACAACTGTATCCTGTTGAACGAATGCCGATTTTTCGGGCTCTGCGTGGTGAAGTTTCCTCAGTGGATGATATGGAAATTCATGACAACGGTAAAATTATACCCATTGAAGTGTGGGGAACCCCCCTGTTTGATGAGCAAGGCAAAATTCTTTACAGTATTTCAGTTTTTCAAGACATTACCGAGCGTAAACAAGCTGAAGAAGATCGGATTCGTCTAGCGCAGGAACAAGAAGCCAAACACGCTGCCTTGCGCTATACTCATGAAATAGAAGTCAAAAATACCCAATTGATTCAACTCAATCAAGATAAAAATGAATTTTTAGGAATTGCAGCGCATGATTTAAAAAATCCATTGGCGGGCATTTTGGGCGCGGCGGAACTGATTCGGGAATCGGTAAAAGATTTATCGACTGAGGAAATTGTTCATTATGCAGAAATGATTGCCGAAGCTTCGGGACAGATGGTTGATTTAATTGGTAATTTGCTTGATGTCAATCGGATAGAATCGGCAAAAGTGGCAATCAAGCTGCAAAAAGTGAATATTGCCAACATTGTGCAAAAATTGCTACAAAGCTATCACGGGCGCGCCACAGCAAAAGA
Organism: Thiomargarita sp.; assembly: GCA_020721025.1. Lineage (GTDB taxonomy): Bacteria > Pseudomonadota > Gammaproteobacteria > Beggiatoales > Beggiatoaceae > DYNO01. Next base: position 1,537 of record DYNO01000064.1, read on the forward strand.
CATTCAATTGCATTTCAATCGCGATGTAAATGAAGCATGGATTCAAGCAGATGCCAATATATTGCGACAAGTGTTAGATAATCTGATTTCCAATGCCATCAAATATTCGCCGTTGAATAAAGTTGTCTCTATTCAGTTGGTTACAACCGAGCAAACCATGCGTTGTGAAGTGCAAGATGAGGTACCCGGTTTGAGCGCGGAAGATCAACAAAAATTATTCGGCAAATTTACCCGACTCACGGCTCGTCCGACCGCGGGGGAAAATTCGACAGGTTTAGGATTGTTTATCGTGAAAAAATTGGTAGAAGCCATGCACGGCAAAGTACGGTGCGAGAGTGAATTGGGACATGGGGCATGTTTTATCGTCGAATTGCCCAAGGTTGAATAAATGTTTTGTCATGCACAGAAAATTATTTTTATATTGAAATCACTCAGATAAGTACCAGAGCAAAACTACATTTCATTTGCCATCGAATTAATTTTGCCTTGATAATTTTAAACCTGACAGGTTTCTGAAACCTATCAGGTTTGAATCTCTGAAAAATATTGTCAGAACGATAGAGAATTTAAACAATCAATAGCTGCAAAAATTCTTCTTCAGACAATATCTTAACTCCCAAAGCCTGCGCTTTATCCAATTTACTCCCTGCTTTTTCACCGGCGATCAAGTAACTGGTTTTCTTAGAAACAGAATCACTCACTTTCGCGCCCAATGCCAACAATTTTACCTTCGCATCCTCACGAGTCATGTTGTGCAAAGTTCCTGTGATTACAAAAGTTTGTCCTGCAAATGGTGCGGATTCTGCTGTTTTTGTAGCGGTGATTTCAACTTCCTGCCACTGCAAACCAGATTGCTGTAATTGGGCGATAACTTCAAGATTGTGCAATTGTCGGAAGAAAGTATAAATATTGTTCGCGACAACAATGCCAACATCTTGAACTTCTTGTAATTCTTCCACCGTCGCGTTTTGCAATTTTTCAAGTTGACCGAAGTGTGTCGCCAAGATTCTTGCTGTCGTTTCGCCTACTTCGCGAATTCCGAGTGCGTATAGAAACTTGTCTAACGTGGTCGCCTTGCTCTTGTCCAACGCTCGCAGCAGATTATCGGCAGATTTCTCTCCCATGCGCGGCAAACTCGCCCATTGTTCACGAGTTACTGAATAAATATCGGCTAACGTTTTCACCAAACCGCTATCAATCGCCTGCTCAATCAACTTGTCGCCTAGACCGTCGATGTTCATCGCTTTGCGTGAGACAAAATGTGCTACGGCTTGTTTTTGTTGGGCAGAACAAAATAATCCGCCAGTGCAGCGTGCAACGGACTCGCCATCTTCCCGCGCTACCGCCGAACCGCAAATCGGGCACTCGCTCGGCATTTCAAACTGTGGCGTGTCACCATTGCGCCGTTCCACCAACACCCGCACCACTTCAGGAATCACATCGCCCGCCCGTCGTACAATCACGGTATCGCCCACTCGCACATCTTTGCGATGAATCTCATCAATGTTGTGCAATGTCGCATTCGTTACAGTTACACCGCCCACAGCCACCGGTTCAAGTCGAGCCACAGGAGTCAATGCGCCCGTCCGTCCCACTTGAATATCAATCGCAACGACCTGTGTCAAAACTTCCTGCGGTGGGAGTTTGTAGGCAATTGCCCAACGAGGCGCGCGTGACACAAAACCCAGTTGATTTTGATATGCTAACGAATTGATTTTATAAACCACGCCGTCAATCTCGAACGGTAGGCGATCACGTTGTTCTGACATTCGTCGTTGATAATCTTCGCATTCTTCGATACCGACAACAGTTTGTAAATATTGTGAAATTGGCAAGCCATACTGCTTAAGTTGCTGCAAAATAGAATAATACGTTTCGTATTCAAATCGCGGCTCAATCACGCCTACGCCGTAGCACACAAAACTGAGTGGGCGGGTTGCCGTAACCTTCGCATCTAACTGACGCAAACTACCCGCAGCGGCATTGCGAGGATTGGCGAATATCCGCTCACCCGTTTCTGCATGTTGTTGATTTATTTTGGTGAAGCTATCCTTGGTCATGAACACCTCGCCGCGCACTTCTAACAGTTGGGGCGGGTTATTCAACAGGCGCAGCGGTATCGTTTTGATAGTACGAATGTTGTGTGTGACATCCTCCCCCGTCGTTCCGTCACCACGCGTTGCCGCCTTCATCAAAACGCCATCCTCATAGCGCAAACTAACCGCCAAACCGTCCATTTTTGGCTCTGCGACATATTCAATCGTATCAAGTGCTAAACGTTCTCGCACCCGTCGGTCGAATTCTTCCATCTCATGCGAATCAAGCGCGTTGTTCAAGGATAACATGGGGATAGTGTGCATAACTTCTGCAAATTCCTGTAACGGAGTTGCGCCCACTCGTTGCGTTGGTGAATCTGCCGTGATCAAATGCGGATTCTCTACTTCTAACTGTTCTAATTCACGAAACAGTTTATCGTATTCAGCGTCTGGAATTTGTGGTGCATCAAGCACATAGTAATGATGATTATGCAACTGAATCTGACGACGTAATTCGTAGATGCGTTGTTCAATTTTCGTGTGTGGCATAAATTTAAGAAATTGTGAGGAATGAGAAATATCTTAACTCATTAGATAGAGTTACATAGTTGAAACGTCATTCAGTTTATTTTGCGGAACTGTCCTAAAAAGAGAGATCACCAATAATCTGAATAGATTGCATATTTGATTGCACCGCGCAAGTCCGAATATTGTTGTAAAATGCCGGGCAAATTGACTGCGGATTCTCCCAAATTAACTCATCATGCGTATCATCACAGCTAACCTTAACGGTATTCGTGCCGCAGCAAAAAAAGGTTTTTTCACTTGGCTTGCCCAACAGCAGGCAGATGTGGTCTGTCTTCAAGAAACCAAAGCTCAACAAATTCAACTGGTTGACCCAATTTTTTATCCCGAAGGTTATCACTGTTACTATCACGATGCCCAGAAAAAAGGCTACAGCGGGGTGGCGTTATACAGTAAAATCGCACCCGAAACGGTTAAAATGGGGATCGGTTGGGAAGAAGTGGACACCGAAGGACGTTTTTTAGAAGCCCGCTTTAAAAACCTCAATGTTGTCTCGCTCTACCTTCATTCTGGTTCTTCCAGCGAACATCGTCAAGCAGCTAAGTTTCAGTTTATGGACAAGTTTTTGCCCTATTTACGCGCCCGCAACCAAGAAAATTTAATCCTGTGTGGCGACTGGAATATTGCCCACAAACCGATAGATTTAACCAACTGGCGCACCAATCAAAAATATTCTGGATTTCTGCCAGAAGAACGGGCATGGCTTGATGAATTACTGACCAACGGCGGTTTTATTGACGCATTCCGTGTGATCAATCAAGACGCAGAACAATACACTTGGTGGTCAAATTTTGGGCGTGCTTGGGAAAAAAATGTAGGATGGCGGATAGATTACCAGATGATCAGCCAATCCTTACAACACACGGTACAACACGCAACAATTTATAAAGACGAACGTTTTTCTGACCACGCGCCAGTGATTATTGAATATGATATGACGTTGGCGTAACATTGCATCCGCTCAGTTTTTTGGCAATACATCACTCAAATTGATTACCACCAATGCAGAAAAATACAGAAAAATTAATTATTTACAACCTGTTTCCTACCTTAGCTGGGCAATTCACCCGCTGGGAAGCCCATCTACAACGCGCCGCTGACATGGGATTTAATTGGGTTTTCGTCAATCCAATCCAACAAACCGGTTATTCTGGCAGTTTATACTCCATTGCCGATTATTTCGCGTTAAACCCGCTTTTAGTTGATAAACATTCTGACCAAACACCTGAATTACAAGTTAAAATGATGACAAAAGTTGCCAAAACGCTCGGTTTAAACGTGATGGTCGATTTAGTTATCAATCACTGTGCTTCAGACTCCATCTTGATTACCGAACATCCAGACTGGTTTAATTGGGAAGGCGAGCACGTCATGCGGGCATGTTGTTACGAAAACGGTCAAAAAATTGTATGGGAAGACCTCGCACAATTTAATCATCGTAATACAAAAGATAAAGAAGGTTTATTCCAATATTTTCGCAGAGTGGTTGATTTTCTAGTAGAATTGGGATTTATCGGATTTCGTTGCGATGCTGCCTATCAAGTGCCCCGGGAATTTTGGCAACGCTTGATTCGTGAAACCAAAGCCAAACATCCAGAGACGATTTTTATTGCTGAAACATTGGGTTGCACCGCGGATCAGACCCGTAAAACGGCAGAAGCGGGCTTTGATTACATTTTTAACAGTTCCAAATGGTGGGATTTTAACGGACACTGGTTAATGGAGCAGTATAATTTAACCCGTGAACTTGTGCCATCCATCAGTTTTCCCGAAAGTCATGACACACCGCGCTTGATGCAAGAATTTTATGACAACGCGAACATCTTGAAACAACGCTATTTATTCGCCGCAATTTTCTCGTCGGGGGTGATGATGCCGATGGGCTATGAATTTGGCTTCAAAAATAAATTACACGTTGTGCACACCCGCCCCAAAGATTGGGAAGAAACTGCAATTGATTTGCAAGAATTTATCAGAAAAGTCAACGCGATAAAATCAAAATATCGCATTTTTCAAGAAGATTCGCCATTGCACCTGTTGCACAACGATAATCCGCAACTTTTGGTGATGTGGAAAGGTTCTACGCGCACCCAAGAAGAAGCCCTGATTATTTTGAATAAAGATGGTTGGAATCGACAAACTTTTTATGCAGAACATTTACGTGGTTACGTGCAAGCGGGCGCGCCATTAACCGATGTTTCTCCAGAATATCCAATGACATTTATCCCGCAACCATTTGTTTATGAACTGAATCCGGGACAAGGGCTGATCATGGTTACACAACGAGATGCAATTCAATAGTTTTTAAAGCCTGTCAGAATCAGAATTTACCAACTTAATTTTCCTTGCTGACATGATTTCTATCATCTTTCTGAAAATTTTGTAAATTCTGACTCAGACAAATTTTATCCACTCGTCAACACGTAAATTATTGAAAATCATGGAATTTATCCGCTCTCAGGCACAACTTCGCCCCCGTCATCGCGGCTGTGTCGCAACGATTGGCAATTTCGACGGTGTGCATCGTGGACATCAAGAAGTGATTATTCAACAAGTGAAAGCGCGAGCACAACATTTTGATTTACCATCAGTTATTATTATTTTTGAACCACAACCCCAAGAATTTTTTGCCCCTGATAAAGCTCCCGCGCGCCTGACTCGTTTGCGAGAAAAATTATTAGCTTTTCAGCATTATCAAGTAGATAGAGTGCTTTGTTTGCAGTTTAATCGACAATTTTCCCGACTGGTGGCGACAGACTTTATTGAACAAATTTTAGTCCACGGCTTGCACATCAAACATTTGGTGGTGGGCGACGATTTTCATTTTGGACAGGGACGACAAGGCAATTTTGCGACATTGCAACAAGCGGGACAACAGTATGATTTTACAGTAGAAAATTTTCATACTTTTATCGTTGGCGATACGCGGGTCAGCAGCACTCGAATTCGGGCGGCAATGGCACAGGGCGATTTACACACTTCGCAGCAACTGTTGGGACGCACCTATCGGCTGTGTGGGCGGGTGCGTTACGGGCAGCAATTGGGGCGCAGCCTTGGTTTCCCTACTGCGAATATTTTTTTGCATCGCACCAAGTCCCCAATTCACGGCGTGTTTGCGATTAAAATGTATGGAGTGACTGAGCAACCCTTGTTCGGTGTAGCAAATTTGGGCACCCGTCCCACTGTCGGCGGTTCGCAATTGTTGCTTGAAGTGCATCTCTTTGATTTTAATCAATCTATTTACGGTCGCTATGTCGAAGTGGAATTTTTGCAGCAGTTGCGGGCTGAAAAAAAATTTCCGTCTTTTGACGATTTAAAACAACAAATTCAATTAGATGTTCAAGCCGCTCGAATGTTGTTCAAGTGCAACGTCCTGTAACCGAAGCGGCGGTTTGCGTTTGAGTGACTGCAAATTATCCGCGAATGCAGTAGAATGGGGCACTCTAAACGCGTTGAACGCAACAACCTTACTTGTCATTTGATGCAAACCAATCTGAACCCTAATTTACCTAATAAATTCACGTTGAAATATTTAATTTCTGGTAGTTTGCCGCGCAGAATATTATCAATAAGTTAGAAATACTCTCTATCGGATACAAGAAATTATGTTAATTAAGTAAATTAAGTGAATTAGGGTTCAGAATTTTCACATAAAGTTATTGATTTACAAGGAAAAATCCATTATGTCATCTATTCGGCGCGCACTGATCAGTGTATCTGATAAAACCGACATTGTAGAATTTAGCCGCGCATTGGCACAGCATGGCGTGGAGATTTTATCCACTGGCGGTACGGCAAAATTGCTGGCGGAACATCAGATTCCAGTGATTGAAGTTGCTGATTATACTGGTTTTCCAGAAATGATGGCGGGACGCGTGAAAACTTTACATCCAAAAATTCACGGTGGATTATTGGGACGGCGGGGAACGGATGATGCAGTGATGGCGGCGCATGATATTCAACCGATTGATTTATTGGTGGTAAATTTATATCCGTTTGAACAAACCATTGCACAACCAGACTGCGATCTCGCCACCGCGATTGAAAATATTGATATTGGTGGACCGGCAATGTTGCGTTCGGCTGCGAAAAATCATGAATCCGTTACAGTGGTTGTGGATACGAAGGATTATCCCACCGTATTGACAGAAATGACGACAAATCAAGGAGTTGTTAGTCCGGCGACTCGACTGGCTTTGGCTCGCAAAGTTTTTACCCACACGGCGCGTTATGATGGTGCGATAGCAAATTATTTGGGCAAGACAGAAACTGGCGACGCATTGTTTCCGCCCAATTTATCGCTGCAATTTCAAAAAGTTCAAGCCATGCGTTATGGTGAAAATCCGCACCAAAAAGCCGCATTTTACATTGAACCTCAGTTGCAAGAACCCAGTGTTGCCACCGCGGTGCAGATTCAAGGAAAAGAGTTATCTTACAATAATATAGCCGATGCGGATGCCGCGCTGGAATGTGTGAAATCGTTTACTTGTAGCCCGGCGTGCGTGATTGTGAAACATGCCAATCCTTGCGGGGTGGGTAAGGCGGAAACCATTTTGGAAGCCTATGAGCGGGCGTATCGTACTGATCCCACTTCGGCGTTTGGTGGCATTATTGCGTTTAATCAGACCTTGGACGCAACCACGGCAAAAACAATCATTGATCGGCAATTTGTGGAAGTGATTATCGCGCCAAGTATTGAAGAAGAAGCGAAATCTGTGTTAGCCCCGAAGAACAATATTCGCGTGTTGATTTGTGGCACATGGCAGGATATTCCGTTACCAAATTTTGATTTTAAGCGAGTCAGCGGCGGTTTATTGGTACAAGAACGTGATTTGGGCGTGATTACCACTAAGGATTTGAAAATAGTGACAGAACGCCAACCGAGCGATAAAGAATTACAAGACCTGTTGTTTGCTTGGAAGGTGGTAAAATTCGTCAAATCCAATGCCATTGTTTATGCCAAACACGGGGCAACTTTGGGAATTGGCGCAGGACAGATGAGTCGAATTTACAGCGCGAAAATTGCTGCGATTAAGGCAGACGATGAACACCTAGATTTAAAAGGGAGTGTGATGGCATCCGACGCATTCTTCCCATTTCGCGATGGCATTGATGCCGCTGCTGCTGTGGGTATTACCGCAGTGATTCAGCCGGGCGGTTCGATGCGTGATGCTGAGGTGATTGCCGCCGCAAACAAACTTGGTATTGCAATGATTTTCACCGGTATGCGCCATTTTAGACATTAATAGCATCAGAACCTTGATTTTCATGATTTATCTAAAATAACTTGAGTCTGTAAATTAAGCGAATTAAGGTTCAGACATGAAGGAAATTTAACCGATGGATTACACAGCCACTCCCGATTTACTCAAAGAACGCATTATTTTAGTCACTGGCGCAGGGGACGGTATCGGGCGCGCCGCGGCGAAAAGTTTTGCAGCACACGGCGCGACGGTGATTTTACTGGGGCGCACCATTCGCAAATTGGAATTCGTTTATGATGAAATTATCCAAGCCAACCATCCCAAACCAGCAATTTATCCGATGAATTTAGAAGGTGCCAGTCCCAAAGATTATGAAGATTTGGCGGAAATTATTTACAAAGAATTCGGACGGTTAGATGGATTATTACACAATGCCTCGATGTTGGGTAAGCTCACGCCGTTGGAACATTATGATATTAATCAATGGTATCAAGTGTTGCAAGTCAACCTAAATGCACCCTACATGCTGACGCGGGCGTGCTTGGGCTTGCTAAAACAATCTTCCGATGCGTCTATCGTCTTTACCTCCTCCAATGTGGGGCGAAAAGGACGGGCATATTGGGGGGCGTATGCGGTATCAAAATTCGCGCAGGAAGGTTTGATGCAAGTGTTAGCCGATGAATTAGAACAAAATACCTCGATTCGCGTCAACAGCTTGAATCCAGGAAAAACTCGTACCAAAATGCGCTCCGATGCCTATCCCGGTGAAAATCCCAACACGCTGCCCGCGCCGGATGAAATTATGAATATTTACTTGTACTTAATGGGAGCCGACAGTCGCAGTGTGCATGGACAGGCTTTAGACGCACAACCTATGGTTTAATTTACTCATTTGCTCAAATGTTCAAATGTAGCTGAGTAGGTTGATAATTTTTGCTGCTATTCACGCGTTTAACCACTATCATCGCGGCAAAGCTGGATTTTCAACCTACATAATTTTTTAAGAATGATGCGTTAATCAATGATTTTATTCAAATATACAAAATTTAATTGAAACACTGATGTTAAAAACTGTATCACTTCTGACACTTAATTTTCCAATTTATCACATTGATTGCAGGAGATACCCCCCTTGTATTTCGAGATTTCCCGTAAAGAACTGCTGAATCCACTCAAAACAGTTGCCAGTGTGGTGGAACAAAAGCAAACCATTCCTATTTTGTCTAACATCTTGATTCGAGTAGAAAAAGATAAATTGCATCTGATTGGCACAGATTCTGAGGTAGAAGTATCCTGCGCGATTCCCTTAGAAGAAAGTTTAGATGCAAGCAATGTCGGTGAAACCACCGTGCCCGGACGTAAGTTCCTTGATATCATTCGTAATTTAGACGAAAAAAATACCATTCAACTGCGTCTTTCTGAAGATGGCAACCGAGTTGAAGTGAAGTCGGGCAAAAGTCGCTTCACCTTGTCAACCCTGTCGGCGGACGATTACCCCTCAAGTCAGTCGTTAGATGATGAAATTACGTTCAATTTATCGCAACGTAGTTTAAAAGACTTGATCGCGCAAACCAGTTATGCAATGGCACAAAATGATGCACGTTATTATTTGAACGGCATGTGCGTCCACTTGATGGAAGAAAAATTTGTCATGGTCTCGACGGATGGACATCGGTTGGCTTTGGCAGAAAAAAGTTTTGATTTACAAGATCATGAGCCGCGTCAAGTAATTGTGCCGCGCAAAGCCATCATTGAATTGATGCGAATGTTAGAAAACAGTGATGACGAAGTGGAAATTTCGATAGATGAATCCCACATTCAATTCAAAATTTCTGACAGTTTAACGATAACCAGCAAGTTGATTGACGGCAAATTTCCAGATTATTACAGCGTTATTCCCTTTCAAGCCAACAAAATCGCCACAGCCGATGTGGGTCGTTTGAAAACGGCGTTGAGCCAAGCCTCGATTTTGAGTAACGAAAAATATCGTGGAATCAAATTAGTATTGGCAAAAAATCGGTTGACCGTCACCTCAAGCAATCCCGATCAAGAAGAAGCTGAAGTCGAATGTGAAGTTGATTACGACGATGATGATTTGGAAATTGGCTTTAATGTCAATTATTTGCAAGACGTGCTCAGTGTGGTCACGACAAAGGAAATTGAATTACGCTTTTCTGATTCCAATAGCAGTTGTTTGTTAATGCAAAAAGACATTGACTCGGTAAAATTCGTGGTCATGCCCATGCGCTTGTAAAAGCAACTTGTTGATTATATGTTGAACTGCGACTCATGGTTCAGTTCAGCATTTAATTCTTTCGCAAGTAAATCATGGATAAGCGATCATGTTAGAAACTGAAAACAGAATGAATCATTAATTCTTGCTCATTCATCCACTTAACGAGCAATTTCCATTAATTTTACTGAATCTTAGCAATTGACCACATCCACGAATTCATCCTATTCCATATCAACCAACTCAAAAATCGAACGCATAGCTAGACCCTAATGGATGATCTCGACACCCAAAATATTGAGTTACAACTACTATTACAAGCTATTCATTTAAAATATGGGTATGATTTTAAAAATTATGCTAAAGCCTCAATTAAACGGCGTATTTTACAACGGCTCGAACGGGATAATTTCAAAAATATTTCCGAAATGCAGCACAAAATATTGTATGACATCGACTTTTTTGAGAATTTACTATTAGAATTATCGCTTAACGTCGCCGAAATGTTTCGCGATCCTCCAATTTATTTGCGTTTACGTCACAAAATCATTCCCGAACTGAGAAAATTTGCCCATCTCAAAATTTGGCATGTGGGATGCTCAACGGGTGAAGAAGTCTATTCTATGGCTATCTTATTGAAAGAAGAAGGATTATATGAGCGTTCGCAAATTTACGCCACTGACATGAATAAGCAATTGTTGAAACAAGCCAAGGACGGAATTTACGATATAAAAAAATTGCGGCAATATACCGCGAACTATCAAAAAGCTGGCGGTTTGGAATCATTTTCAGATTATTATTCAGCGCACTACAACCATGTCGTCATGAATAAATCATTGAAAGAACATATTTTATTTTCTGACCACAATTTAGCCACCGACGGCGTTTTTGGTGAAATGAATTTGATTATGGCTCGGAATATATTAATTTATTTTAATCGCGAGTTGCAAAATAGAGCGTTAGGTTTATTTTTTGACAGTTTATCGACCGGTGGTTTTTTATGTTTAGGACTCAAAGAAAGTATCCGATTCGCAGATTGTGCCAAATACTTTGAAGAAGTTCACAAAGACGAAAAGATTTACCGTAAGTTTTAAAGAAAGTAAATCGTGAATAATCATCATAATAATCAACCGGTTGCTTTCAAAAATTTCAATCTGTTCAGCCCCCGTTTTGAAGCGAAAAATTATGAACGTATTTGAAGCTGTGGTTGTCGGTTCGTCAGCGGGGGGGATTCGTGCCTTGGAAAATTTACTCGCACCCCTGCCAAATGATTTTCCGTTACCAATCATTATAGTACAACACCTGCATCCCGAATCTGAAAGTTACTTACCCAAAATTTTAGCAACTCATTGCGCGCTGCCCGTCAAGCAAGCTGAAGAACGTGAGATAATTCAAGCGGGTAGAGTTTATATCGCCCCTCCCAATTATCACCTGTTGATCGAAGAAGACTATTCTTTTTCGCTGTCATTAGAACCGCCAGTGCGTTATGCGCGCCCGTCAGTAGATGTGATGTTTGAAACCGCAGTATATGCGTATCGTGATAAATTAATTGGAATTATTCTCACTGGAGCGAACGATGATGGCAGCTATGGCGTGAAAAAACTCAAACAAATGGGAGGCTATGTGATCGTACAAGACCCGAAGACTGCTGAGGCTGAAGCGATGCCTAAGTCTGCTATTGCCGCGGCTCAAGTCGATAAAATCCTTCCAATAGAACAAGTTGGAGTATATCTGCTGCAATTAGTCAATCGTTCGTTGCGTGGTGGAATAAGTTAAACTCAGAATATCTATTTTAATAATCACAGATTAATTAAACCGACGACCGCTTCAAATTTTCTAACTTCTCTCGCAAATTCACCGACATCACGCGCCAAAAACTATTATTATGTCAAATCAGCTACATATCGCACAAATCACCGACATGCACATTACCGACACCGATAAACCATTTCATGGGGTCGAGGTGCGTAAGAAATTTCTCGAAGTTATACAAGTGCTTAAACAACGCCCCTTAGATTTACTAATATTATCAGGTGATTTAGCGGCAGAATGGGGAGAAATTGAATCTTATCAATGGATTAAAAAACAGTTGGCTGATTTTCCATGCCCGTTTATTGTCATGGCGGGAAATCACGACAAAGTAAAAAATTTAGTCCAAGTCTTTGATTTACCGAGCACAGATATCGTTGCAGGCATGTTATGTTTCACCCGGCGCATTCAAGGTAAATTATTGATTTTCCTAGACAGTTCTAACTACACGCTGCCCACAGCCCAATTAGCATGGTTAGCAACGCAACCGATTGACGAACAAGCATTATTATTTATTCATCATCCACCGATATTATGTGGCAGTCGTTTTATGGATGCCGACTATGGATTACAAAATATTGAGGAAACTTGGGGCACGTTGGCACAATTTCCATTGATAAAACATATATTTTGCGGACACTATCACACTGCAAAAACGTTGCAAAATCAAGACAAACAGATTCATCTCACGCCGTCCACATCGCTGCAAATTGACACGCAATCACTTGAATTTACAGTTGAACATACTACGCCAGGTTGGCGCACCATCCTTTGGCAAGATTCTCAAATCACGACATTTGTTGAATATCTCGATTCCAACGATGCTCAGGTCACGAAATAGGAAGAATATGTATTTTACTCGCTTAAATTTGTTTAAAATCAAGCTATTTATCTTTATCACGCTAACATTTTTCCTCGCCACCCAAACCCACGCGACAGTTGATGCTGCGTTTGATTACCTTGCTCGCAATTTTGATCAATATCACACCCAATTCTACATTTACAAGGACGCAGAAGCTGGAGGCAATCATTATGAACCTTCTGGCAAATTGGGAGATGTGCAAGATATTGGTTTAACGACGGATTCTGGTAATCAACCTTATTCTGGCAATACTTGCATTGAAATTCGATATCATCCGATGGGGTCACAACGTTGGGCGGGTATTTATTGGCAACATCCGCGGGGTAATTGGGGCGAAAAACCGGGATTTGACCTCACCGGTGCAACGACGTTGAGTTTTATGGCGCGGGGCGCAGCGGGGGGTGAAAAGGCTGAATTCAAAGTTGGCGGCATTGGTGCCACTCAAGTGCAATCTACCGGCGTTTTAACGTTGAAGGCGACTTGGCAAAAATATACTATTTCATTGAAAGATATTGAATTAAAAAATCTGATTGGCGGTTTTGCATGGCTCACTAATGCGGAACAGAATCCACAAGGTGCGGTAATTTATGTCGATGATATTACAATTGATCTTGCTCGTCCCCATGAATTACGTTTTTTGCAAAGTTATGAGACTGATCCCAAAAATAGCACAATTAAGAATCATACCGCATTTTTATACGATAACGCATTGGCATTGTTAGCTTTTTTATCACGCGGTGAAGCAAAAGATTTAGAAATTGCAAAAATTTTAGCCGATACGTTGGTATTTGCGCAACAACATGATCGTTATTTTACCGATGGACGGTGGCGTAATGCGTATCGTACTGGAAATATTATTGATTCTGAAACCCATCAGGCACGGTTGCCAAGTTGGTGGCATGAGGCGCAGCAGAAAAACATTGAGTATCCAGTTCATATTCGCACGGATATCGGGAATGTCGCGTGGGCAATGATTGCATTACTTCAAGCCTATCAACAGTTTAAAAGTCCACAGTATCTTGAGAGTGTCATTGCCGCGGCAACTTGGATTGAAACGCAGGCACGAGATGAGCGGGGGGGCTATATTTTGGGATTTGATGGGGTGGATGAAAAAAAACAACAACGTCAGCGGCACAAGTCAACTGAGCATAATATTGATTTATATATTGCTTTTGCTCGATTGCATCAAGTGACCCAAGATAAAAAGTGGGCAGTGGCGGCGGCTCATGCGCGACAATTTGTAGAAGCAATGTGGAATGAAACGGATGGGTATTTTTGGACGGGAACGGGAATTGATGGGGTGACGGTTGTGAAAACGGTGATTCCTGTGGATATACAGGCGTGGGCAATCATGACGTTGTATGATAAAAAGCATCCAAAATACGCGAAAGCGATGGCTTGGGTCGAAAAAAATGCGAAACTGCCGATTTGTCCAACTTGTGATGTGCAAGGCTATGATTTTAATCAAGATAAAGATGGCATTTGGTACGAAGGCACCGCACAAGTGACATTGGCTTGGGAGATTTTAGGGGAACATGCGAAATATCAAGAATTAGCCGATAGGACGTTAATTTCTGGTCAAGAGGCTTCGGGTGGCATTTATGCCGGTTTGCCATTGCAAAAAAGTTGTGTAAGTACAGGTTTTGATTGGTGTTATTATCATGCGGTGCATGTTGGCGCGACCAGTTGGGCAATTTTTGCGTGGCGAAAGTGGAATCCGTATTGGGGTAAGTCGGTTGAAACTTTGGAAAAAGAGGGGATTGAAATAGCTCAAAATGATAGGATGTAACGCCGCCCCAATCTTTAAGGGTTGACAACTATCACTAATTTTGCTATGATTCATTAGCTTTTATTAGGAAAAGCAAGTGTTATTAGCTCATAAAATAGAACTTCGTCCCACACCGGAACAGAAAGATTATCTCGATAGAGCGTGCGGACATAGAAGAC
>DYNO01000237.1 GCA_020721025.1 Thiomargarita sp.
AGTAATTCATTTAGAAAATGATAATAACTAGAACTAATTTTTTGAAACCACTGAACATTCCTATATTTCGATGGTACCCGTCCATCCATTTTAATCGACTGAAAAACAGTTTTCTCAGCGTCTCTCAAAGTAGTGAAAATCAATTCAGAAATTTGCTTCGATGAGATATTAGCTAAATATGGCACGACAACTTCTAACAAACGCAGATCATTTCTAACCAATACTTTCTCAGCTAAATTCAAAACGTTATCAATTTCCCCTAACTGCCAATAAGCGCGCACCATCTCTGCGGTTGGAAAAGCCGTTTTCACCAATTCTGACGATGGTTCAGTGGTTGTGACTGCCTTCATTTCAAACAAGCGGCTCGGTTCAACTTGATCAAAAACATAATCACTTTCAATCAGATAACGCCGTTGAGAAAACCAATCAAAACCGCTCGGTTGCCCTTGATACGCCTCAATTTGATCCGACACGCCGCGCTTCGGACTCAATCGCCAATGGGCATGATTGGCATTATCCCAATAATCATACCCTGCCACCACTGCCACTATTCCACACACACCTATGAGTAGGTTGATCACCCCTTTTCTGAACAATTGCTGCCGTTTATACTGCTCATTCCAATCATAGACCGTTTTTGCAAAAACATCATGATAAAGTTCAAACCAAACAACGCCTTGCCGCGACTGCTTACGCAAAATTCTCGCCTGATCCAACTTCTCCAACACCTCGCCCAACGTCTGCTCATTCAACCGTAACAACTGCGCCAAATCACGCAACGGATACGCCATCTTAGTGCCATGTTTATTGACCAGATAATTAAATGCAGCCGAAGCAATCCTTTGTTCTTTACGAGAAAAAGTAACAATCTTATGATCAAAATAATACTTCAATAACCCAGTGGCGCGCCCCTTTTGTTTATACACAGCCAAGGTTAATTTGCGTTCCGGATGCCGTTGCGACGCTTCCCACAACTGAATACACACAATTTGCAAATGTGGCGGTTCCACCAATAACGGCAACTCCCCATGAAAACGCTCCATTGCCTCAATGCCATACCGCTCAAGCTGCTCACGCTGACTCAATTCTCGCAACAACGTTTCCAACAATTCCGCCTCATAACAAAAACCCGCTTTTTCCACAGGCGCGACAATGGCATCACGGGCTTGATCGGGTGTCAACTTCTCCAACCGATAGAAATTTTCGATTAAAAAGAATGGGATGTACTGCTTAAACGCATTCAATTCCAGCGCGAAATCCTCACGCATCGCAATCACAAAAACCGTCGCCGTCGTTTCATCATGAATCGCATACGCCAATTGCTCAACCCACGCCTTAAAATTCTGAGTATAACGTTGATAATAAAAGAACTCTTCAAACTGATCTAAAATAATCACCAATGGTTCAGTCGTAAATGCAGTGCAATGACGCAACCACTGATCCAACGGTAACGACACATCAATATCATAATTCACTGAAATTAAACGATGATCACGCAGAAATTGCAACACTGCCGCTTTAAAACTCATCAACGGATCGCTGACCCAATCACGATAATAAACCACATCCAACGGATCATTACCCTGTTTCAACGCCGGTATCACCCCCGCTTGCAACAGGGAACTTTTGCCCACCCCACTCGCTGCAAACAAAAAAGTGAGCTTATGCGTTAAAATCTTATCGGTCAGGATACGTTTATCGCGCTCGCGCCCAAAGAAATTATCTTTATCTTGTTCTTCGTAAGGACGCAAGCCTTTGTAGGGTTCAATATTCATGCGGGTTCTCGTGAATCGTTTTACAAAAAAAATGTTTAAGTCGAATAAAATTTGCCAGACAGATGAAAAAAGTTTATTATGATACCATAATACAATCTTAACAAATCGGTATATCTTTAATGATTCAAGACGATATCATCAGCGAATTACAATACATTCCTGAATCCAAATTAACTGAACTCTACAACCTTGTACATGCTTTTCGATTGGGAATTAACGACGAATTGGCAGGTTGCCTAAGTGAGTATGCTCCCGATTATGTCCCAACAGAACAAGCAATACAACAAACATGGCAAATGGTAAGTAATGAAAAATATCATCGTTCTTGATACTAACGTTATCCTGCGCTACTTACTCAAAGATCACATTGAACATTTTCAACAGGCACAAGAAGTTATGCTTAATGTGATCTCTGGAAAAATAATAGTTTATGTTCCGGACAGCGTGCTCGCAGAATGTATCTATGTGCTGTTAAAATTTTATAAAGTTCCAAAAACAAAGGTGTGTGAAATATTAATCGCTTTTCTCAGTTATCAAGGGATCAGTCAGATAAACAGGGATATTTTAATTGACAGTTTAAAGTTATTTTCAGCACATAATATTGATATTGTTGACGCTATTGTCTATGCAACAGCAAATTACCAACAATGGCAAGTCTTCAGCTTTGACCAAGATATGAAAAAATTTGTACAGTGATATCTTGAATATAAGGCATGGTTTTTATACCACCTGCTGTAACTTGCTGACAAATTCGTTTAAACTCACTTGATAATTTTCCACGCCGCGCGCTTTCCAATAAATATTTGTAAATTCATTGACTTGGGCATCCACAGAATATACTAAACTTTTCGGACGCTTTTCTAAAATAGCTTGCATTAACAAACGATTCTGCCAATTATCCGGATGATGACCTAAAAACCATAAGCCCCGTGTTTGCAACAACCCGGCGAGATAATCCGGCACCAAGCGGTCAAGATGGCGCGCAAAAGTGAAATAATCCTGTTCGGATAAAATCAAACAATCTTTATCTTTTGTGACAGCTAACTTATCGTTATTTAAGCTAAAACAGCCACGAATTTTATAAATCAGCGAGTAACCGCGCTCAAACAATCTCAAATCCGATAATTCTTCAGTTGTCACCACCTGCAATTCTGGCTTATCGCAATATTCGACAATAAATTTTCCGAGATATTTACTATCAATTGCCGGCGAAAACACCACAAATGGTTTGTGATGCCGTTTAAAAACTTCCTGTATCAATGAATTGCAATCGACAGAAATCAAAATAATTGGCTTCAGTGTCCCTGCAAGTAATTCAGCCAATTCGTGGAAATTTTCCTTCAATAACAAAGCGTTAGCATGGCGTTCAATCTTGCGATATAGGGTTGTTCTACCGTGTTGTAATTCAATTAATTCGCATAATTCGGTCAAGGGCAGAGCCTCATGATTTTGCTCTTGCTCTAACCCTTTCTTGATTTTCTCAGGAATTTCTGAGCCTAAAAACAAAGCAATTTCACCATGTCGCAACTGTTCTAACAATGCTGGATAATTCAACGCAGTGCTTTGTTGATTTTGTTGATCTTGCCACAATGCTTCAAAGTCATCGGCGGGACATTTCCCGGCAATCCACTCGTCAATATAGCCCAACATTTCCTCAGCATCGTCATCAATTCCTTGATTTTCTAGCTTTTTAAGATAGTCGATGATTTTTTTACGCAATGGCAGTTTGAGTTCGGATTGCTGTAATCCTTGTTTCAACTCAGTCAAACGGGGATTATTTCCTATATTGAGAATTTTACCGAAATATTTAAAGAAATCAAATATTAACTCAGCTTCGTCTTGTGTTGCCTCGCGATGTGCTGCCCAACCTTTCGCATGAAATAATTGATTACGAAACGAGGTTATCTTATCCAAATTTATTAACATAGGGAAGGATTTTTGCGAGATTTTTTCCCATGCTTCAAAAAATTTAGCGTTCCGTATGATTCCGATCAATTCCCCCAGCGTGAAATTTTCAAAAGATCGTTTCGGTTTTTTATCACTGGTCGATTCCTTACCTTTTGCCACTTTATGTTCTTCATTGCGCACTCTATCCCGATCACTGGGTTCTAACTTATCGGTATCATTGATTAAAATATCGCGCAAACCGCCTTCAATCAAAATAAGACACTCGCGGGCAGCGGTTGTATATTGTTTATCTTTCAATAACTTTTCAATTAATTCAACTTTGCGATCAAAGGCGGGTGTGGACATGGTGAAAATCCTAAATTGGACATTTGAGAAATGAATTTTAACTCAAAAATTTAAAGTTTGATTCAATTTCACCTAAATTACGTTGAATGGTTGTAATTGAATGATCTCAATCAAGATTTCTTTCACCATTCCAAAATTATCAGCGAGTATAGAGTGTATAGAACCGATTTGAAATCTTTAATACCAAGTGAAACAGGTCTATAAC
>DYNO01000238.1 GCA_020721025.1 Thiomargarita sp.
TGTTGACGACGTGAATAACGTTTGTTTTCCTACAAATGATTTAAGATCACTATATGCTAAGATTGAATTCATGCGAATCGGTTTCAACAGATTATACTGCAAAACTACAGTACAATGTTGACCAGACAATCCGTTTTTTCAGACGAATAAAGATCACCCATTGGACAACCACAGACTCACTTGCAGGGTTTGCCGTAAAATTTTTCAATAATTAATTGAATATAAAGGATTTTAACATGGTTCATGAAGTCATCAAAACAAGCAACGCACCGGATGCGATAGGCACTTATTCTCAGGCGATTAAAGTAGATCAGATGGTGTTTCTCTCAGGGCAAATTCCCTTGATTCCCTCAACAATGACCTTGCATCCGGGCGACATCTCTGCTCAAATTCGTCAAATATTGGACAATCTACGGGCAGTGGCAGGGGCAGCGGGCGGAGATTTGCAACATATTGTGAAATTAACTATTTATCTCACCGACTTGAAAAATTTTGATGCAGTGAACCAAGTCATGACGGATTATTTCCAACCGCCCTATCCCGCTCGTGCTGTGGTTGGCGTGGCGAGTTTACCGCGTGGGGCAGCGATTGAAATGGATGCAATCATGATCTTATCCTAAAATTTACGAATATCATCGAAAGTTATCTTCTTTGGCTTCAATAAAGTGAGTCATTATGGCAGAAGGATTTTGGCGGTCGCTCAGTGAGGCAATTTTTGCACCGAAAATTAATCAGGATGAATTAGAAACTAAGTTGCGTCAGATCAGGAACTTACTACCGACACCGGTGTTTTGGCTGTTGGGTAAGGCACAATCGGGCAAGACTTCCATTATTCGTGCCCTGACGAAGCGAGAAGATGTTGAAATTGGTGATGGTTTTCAAGCCTGTACCCATTCCTCACACATTTACGATTTCCCCAGTTCGACCCAGCCGATGATTCGATTTTTAGACACGCGCGGTTTAGGGGAGGTCGATTATGATCCCGACGAGGATTTAAAATTGTTCCAACAACAAGCCCATGTACTGATCGTCGTCATGAAAGCTCTGGATCATGCACAACTTAGCGTGGTGACGGCATTGCAAGCCATTTTAAAACACCGTCCTCACTACCCCGTAATCGTGGTACAAACGCATTTACACGAAGGTTATCCCAATCTCAACACAGAACATCTTCAACCTTACGCCTACGCCAAAAATCCGCTACCACCCGATGTCCCCAAAGTCTTAGCGAAATCTCTGCTCAAACAGCGAGAATTATTCAAAGGAATCAACGCCCAATTCATCCCAGTGGATTTTACCCTACCCAATGACGGCTATGATCCGCCCAATTACGGCTTAGAAGTTCTATGGGAAGAAATTGAAAAAGTTCTGCCGATGGGATTGCGTGGTATGTTGGTTGATAGTGGACAACGCAGTGTTTTTAAAAATATTTATGCACGAACGGCTCATCCTCACATCATTGCTTATGCGGTTTTAGCGGGCGGCGCGGGCGCGATTCCCATTCCCTTTGTTGGCACACCGATTGTTTTATCCATTCAAGCCAAAATGTTTCATACGGTTGCATCCATTTACAATCAACGGTTGAATAGTCAGCGAGTTGCAGAAATTGGCAGCACCTTGGGATTGGGATTTGTGCTTGGCATAGGGGGGCGCGAAGTCACGAAATTTGTGCCGCTTTACGGTTCCGTGGTTTCTTCCGCCTACACCGCCGCAGTCACGTATGCTTTGGGAAAAACCTTGTGCGCCTATTTTAGTTTTGCGTTGGATGGCGATTTGCCGGATAAAATTGTTTTTGAAAAGATTTATGAAGAAGAACTCAAACGCGGTAGAGAGTTGATGAGTTATTATCTGCAACAAATGCGCAAAGAATAATCACGATTTTCAAACAGCCAAGATAAATTTCAGATCGTTTTTGATCAACTGATACGATTTCCAGCAATTCCCAGTATCAAAACTCGAATTCATTATCGTCCAACAAGTTATCAACGGTATCCATAACTTGCGAAATAGTTTTCATACTGAGAATTGCTGGGGTTCAGAAGCTATTTTTTCTCAAATCCCACTTGTAACATCACACTCCGTCCGGGCATATTGTAATATTTGATTGTTTCATAGCCTTGATCGAGTACATTGTCGATTTTGGCACGAATCCACCAATTTTTATTAAAACGATATTCGCTACGCAGGTTCAACACGCCGTATCCGCCCAACTTGTTGCTATTTGCGACATCATCATAACGTTGCCCTTGCGCGCTCAATTCGGCGGTGACACTGCCTTGCGAAAACAGTCGAGATAATGCCAAGTTAGCGACTTGTTCCGCTCGACGTGGGAGCAATTTATCCGTCTCGGTATTTTTGGGATTGAGCCACGAAATATTGCTTTGCAGTTGCCAACGGTCAAAATCGACATTAAATAACAGTTCCGCGCCGCGAATCTTTGCTTGATGAATGTTTTGCGCCGGATAGCTGCCAATCAGATCAGTAATTTTGGTTTGATACAGATTCACACCCCAATTCAACTTTTTGTACTGACTGGTGATGCCCATTTCCCAACTTTTGGATTTTTCAGGGCGCAAATGGGGATTGCCATACGCCTGATAACCGCCAACACCGGGATAGTATAACTGATTGAAACTGGGAGCTTTAAACGCAGTGCCGTAGCTTAAAAACAGTCGTGTTGCAGGAGACAGTGCATAACCAAGTGCGGCATTGCCAGTGAAATGATTGCCAAATTGTTGATTATCATCACGACGCGTTCCGAATAGCACATCTATCGCCCCGAATCGTTGTTGATATTCGCCAAATAACGCATGATTGTCACGCTCGGTCACAGTGTAGGCTAACGTGCTGTCCACCTTATCTTTTTGATAATCATACCCTAAAATAAGCGTCTGCGTTGGGGAAAATGTCCAGGTATTCTGCCAAGATAACGCCGTCCGTTTGGTTTGGTAAAAAGTGTCGGGCTGATCGTGTCCGCGATTGTTTTGCTCATCTTGTTGCTGACTGAGATTGAGATTTATCAACCAGTTGTCGCGAGCCACGATGTTGGTTTTGACCCCGAATAAATGTTGCGTAAAATCTAATTCGTTGTTGCCCATGCTGTCATAATCCGTGTTACCCTGTTGGCGTAGGGCGTAAATTTCCGCAGCAAGTCGTTGATTGATGGTTTCCCCCAGACGAAAACTCAGCGAAGTGTTACGATAGCCATCTCGATCTGGTTCATCGGCAAAACAACCCGCGTTGACATTGTTTTGACACGCATTTGTCCCCCGACTACGCACATAATCCGCTTGCAGACTGAGCCACCGAGTTTTATCTTGTCCTGCCACACCCGCACTGGTTTGATAGGTGCCATGACTGCCAAAACCCACGCTACTATTGGCTTGAGGTTGATGTCTGCCGCGCCGGGTAAAGATTTGTATCACGCCGCCAATGGCTTCTGAACCGTACAAACTGGAACGGGGCCCGCGCACAATTTCCACGCGTTCAATTTGATTAAGCGACATATTTTGAAACGGGGCAGTGCCTAACGTTGCCGAACCAATTTTCACCCCGTCGATTAAGACCAAGACGTGATCGGAATTGGTGCCGCGTAAAAATACCGAAGTAGTCTGCCCTATTCCGCCATAACTCACCAAGTTCATCCCCGCGACGGTTCGCAATAATTCGGGTAACGTTGTCGCTTGACTTTGCTCGATTTGCTTGCGGTTGAATACGGTGACTGAAGCCAATTGTTCGCCCAAAGTTTTGGCATGACGCGTGGCAGTGACCACCACTTCGGGCTGTACAGTGACTTCGACTGCATCGCTGGGAAAGGTTGCGAAAAGAATGGCTGTTGCAATAAGTTTTTTCATGGAAATGTCCTCTGAATGATGATGTGAGGACAGGTAAGAAAGTCGCCATACCAGCGCGCCCCTCTTATCTGCCGCTGCCCTCCGCAACGTAGATAACACTTGATAAGCCGGTCTCCGGACTTCCCAGTGGAAAATTTTCCAGACAATCGCCTTCCCACAAGAAAATGCAGTGACATGATGATTGTTTTAACTGAGTTACCGTTGCGGGGGCAGTATTGGCATTGCACCAATTTCCCGTTTAACTTGATATCCAAGCACTTAAACAAGTAGCATCTTTTGAGTAAAACGTGCTCATCATAGCTTTTTTATCGCAGATGTCAACCATTGATGGGATCGAGCTTCACCCATAGATGGGATCGAGC
>DYNO01000065.1:0-4923 GCA_020721025.1 Thiomargarita sp.
TTTTGGGTTATAGACCTGTTTTGCTTGGTGTTAAAGATTTCAAATCGGTTCTATAAGATAAACATATCTGATCAACCAACTTGTCGCGCATGAGCATTCCAGTCATTGCTTTTTTTAATAATAAAGGTGGCGTGGGTAAAACGTCGCTGGTGTATCATCTGGCGTGGATGTATCGCGAGTTAGGACTGCGAGTGATTGCGGTTGACCTAGACCCACAAGCCAATTTGACCGCGGCATTTTTATCGGAAGAGAAATTGGAGGAAATCTGGTTATTGCACAAACAACCCAATACCATTTTTCGCTGTGTGCAACCCTTGCTGCGTGGCATTGGGGATATTAACACGCCCCTGTTAGAACCCATCGCTCCGGGATTGGCTTTATTGGTCGGGGATTTATTGTTGTCGGGATTTGAAGATAATTTGGCAGCAGAATGGCCTGGCTGTATGGATCGCAAAGAGTTATCTTTTCGAGTGATTTCAGCGATTTGGCGAATTATTCAGCGGGCAGTGCAATTGCATCAAGCCAATGTGGTGCTCCTCGATTTAGGTCCCAACTTGGGCGCGATTAATCGGACGGCATTGATTGCGGCGGATTTTGTGGTGGTGCCATTGTCGCCAGATTTATTCTCATTGCAAGGGTTGCGAAATTTGGGTCCCACGTTGAAGCGGTGGCGGTTGGAATGGACAGAACGGGTACATAAAAATCCGGTGGCTACGTTGAAATTGCCTGCGGGTCGAATGCAGCCAGTGGGTTATACCCTGTTGCAATATTGGAATCACCACGCCTCAACCGACCGCCCGGCAAAAGCGTATCAACGTTGGATTGAACACATTCCCAACACGTATCGACAGACCATGATGGGAACAGTCAATGAAACCATGACGATAGATCAAGACCCGTATTGTCTCGCCACCATTAAGCATTACAAAAGTTTGATGCCATTGGCGCAAGCGGTACACAAGCCGATTTTTCAACTCCAATCGGCTGATGGCGCGTTGGGGGCAAGCATTCAAGTGGCACACGCAGCACGACAAGATTTTGAATTATTAGCCCGTAATATCGCTCGTAACTGTAAAAGTTATCGCATGAAGACAACAACATCTTGAACTGTGTCGAGAAGTTGTAAAATTTCAACGCACAATACCACGTTTTGATGAGCGTAAAAAATCAATAAAATAAGTCACTTCCGCACAACTTTCCACCAACGCTTGCATTTGTTCAATCGCTTGCTCGGTGGTTAAATTTTGTTTATAAATAATTTTGTAGGCTTGGTGCAAAATACGAATTTGTTCTGGGCTAAAACCACGTCGCCGTAATCCTTCTTTATTTAAGCCATACGGTTCAGCGCGATTACCCCATACGGTGACAAAGGGCGGTACATCTTTGAAAATCAAGGAATTTGCTCCGGTAAAACTGTAAATACCGAGATGACAAAACTGATGTACGAGGGTAAATCCCCCCAATGTCACAAAGTCATCAACCCGCACATGTCCTGCTAGGGAGGCTCCATTGGCAAAAACGGTTTGATTGCCCACCAAACAATCATGTGCAAAATGGGTATAAGCCATAATCCAATTATCATTGCCGATACGCGTCACCCCACCGCCTTGCACTGTACCGCGATTCATCGTGCAATATTCGCGAATGGTATTACGGTCGCCAATTTCCAACCGTGTGTCAGATTCGCCCGCGTATTTTTTATCTTGCGGGATATCTCCCAATGAGCAAAATTGATAGATGTGGTTGTCACGCCCGATACGAGTGGGTCCGTAAATCACCGCATGAGGAGCGATGGTGGTACCGGCATCAATTTGTACATAGGCACCGATGATGGAATACGCGCCCACTTCGACGCTACTATCCAATTCTGCCTTGGGATCAATAATTGCGCGTGGGTCGATCAATCTGGAATATCTCTCTTCATGCACATAAGTTCGGCACTGGCTGCCAACTTACCATCAACAGATGAGGTTGCTGCGTATTTCCAAACGCCCCGAGTGGTACGTGTCAATTTTACCTCAATGAGCAGTTGATCACCGGGTTCAACGGGATGTTTGAATCGTGCGTTGTCAATACCCACGAGATAATACAGCGATCCGGTATCTGGCTGAGATTCACTCGATTTGAACGCAAGCACCCCGGTACCCTGTGCCATCGCTTCGACGATCAACACGCCAGGCATGATGGGGCGGTGCGGGAAATGACCTTGAAAATAAGGCTCATTGATGGTGACATTTTTTATCGCAGTCAACGATTCACCCACCTTTAGTTCCAAAACTCGATCAATCAATAAAAAAGGATAACGATGGGGAAGATGTTTAAAGATTTCGTGAATGTCCAAACTGTTCATGCCATATTTCCCAGAAAGCGACGGTGGACAGAATATCGGGGACTGCGATCTAAAAACCTTATATAAATTATTACTGGCATCATGTCGATAAATAGACTCACTTCTAAAAAAACTGTTATCCTTCATTAGGTTGTGAGAAATCGCTCACGTTTTTGCGCAACAGGTTATTTGTACAACCCTATTTTTGGATAAAACTGATGGTCACCTGAAAAACGCTTGAATTAACGTTTGCGAAACACAGTTTGTCATTCTAACATAAACAAGGCGGTTGCATATCAGGTCGTGTTAAATAAGTGAGAAGTGATACGGTTCAAGTTTCATCAAAATGGCATATTCGTAAATTAGTTTAAATCAAACAAAAATTTACTTGTTGTAACGAGATTATTCTTCAAGTTTATTTAAACGGGCTTCAAGGGATTGTAGTTTGCGCGCCATTTCATCTAACCATTTGAAGCGATGAAAATTTTTATGCCAATGTTGATTGGTTTCTAACGGCACACCAGAAGAATAAACTCCCGGCTCTAAAATAGATTGATAAACAATTGAACCACCTGTAATGTGTACTTTATCAGCGATTTCAATGTGTCCGGCAATATTCACACCGCCGCCGATCATACAATATTGTCCAATTTTAGTGCTGCCTGCGATCCCAACACAACCTGCAATAGCGGTATGCGCGCCGATCTGCACATTATGCGCAACTTGAATTTGATTGTCTAATTTCGCTCCTTCCCCAATTACTGTGTCATCTAATGCACCTCTGTCAATAGTGGTATTTGCGCCAATTTCGACATCATCAGCAATGATAACATGACCGAGTTGTGGTACTTTCACCCAACGTCCGCGGTCATTTGCCAAACCAAACCCGTCTGAACCAATCACTGCACCGGGATAAATTAACACTCGTTTGCCAATTTTGCAGCCGCGACAAAGTGTTACATTGGAAGTTATATGACTGTCGTCCCCAATTTCCACATCATTTTCAACCACACAACCATTTCCAATAACCACGCCCGACCCCAAGGTCACGTCATCCTTAATCACAGAATAAGCACCGATAGAGACATTATCAGGATAGTGGGCATGACGACTGACATACGCAAGCGGATGAATTCCGGCAGGTTCCACGACTTTCGGGTGAAATAAACACGCGGCTCTCGCATAACCTAAATAGGGATTATTCATCACTAGGGTGGGCACAGGACAATGATGGCGATCCTTGCTGGCAAGAATCACCGCCGCTGCCTTGGTTTTAAATAAGTCTTTACGATACAGATGATTGGTATAAAAACTGACTTCTTGCTCGGTTGCCCTGATCAGAGTCGCAATATTACCCACGCGCAACTCTGGGGGGGCATTTTCCAATTGTGCGCCAATATGTATTGCTAACTCTGCTAGGGTAAACCTGACCATAAAGATACCACACTTAGATTATTCAGCCGGTTCACGAGGAGGAGTCGCAGAACGAGCGGGTTTTGCTGTGGGTGCTGCCGTGCCACTGCGCGCAATTCCCAACCGTTTTAACACTTGATCAGTCATGTCAATACCGTCATTTGCCCACACCACTCCATCGCTCAGAATCAAATCGTAACTTTGTTCTTTGGCAACGGCCTGAATCACTTCAATAATTTGCTTTTGCAACTTATCCAATTCTTCGCTTCGACGAATATTGTAATCTTCACGAAATTCATCTTGTTGGCGTTTCAAATCGCGTTTTTTGTTGATAATATCCCGGCTCATATCCCGGCTTTGAGCTTCGCTCATGATAGCCCCGTCTTTGTTCAGTTTGTCTTCTAAGGCTTTGATATCTCGTTGCCCATTAGCGATTTCCCGTTGGCGTGGTTCAAATTCCCGCTCCAGCCGCGAGTTTGCTGCACTGACTTGGGGAGCTTGTTCCATTACTTTAACTGCATTGACAAAACCGATTTTTAACTCTTTCGCCGTCCCGGTGGTAGCGAATAAACTGCATAACAAAATAATTCCAAGATAAATATAGCGTTTACTCAAGAGAAACTCCTTCTTCGCACGATGTTTGAGTGTGCAGTTAGATTAAAAAAACTGAATGTGCCATTTTAAAACGAATATGCGATATTCGCAAATAGACTTGATTTTTTTTATCGCCATCTGGCTTAATTAGGTCGAGACCGCGACGCGCTTCAGTCCGAGTTTATTATTCTAGTGACTCAGTTGTCAGACGAGCATCATTTTTAAATTCAATTAATTACTCTTTTTGAGTTGCGATAGGTAGGCTTCTATCACTTCCGGTGGCAAATTCTTCAATCGCTCTTCCGGTGAGAATTGTTGAAAGATAGTTTCCGGTGGTAATCCCTTCAATCGCTCTTCCGGTGAGAATTGTTGAAAGACAGCTTCCGGTGGTAATCCCTTTAATCGCTCTTCCGGTGAGAATTGTTGAAAGACAGTTTCTGGAGTTAATCCCCGTAATCGCTCTTCTGGTGGTAATCCCTTTAACAATTCTTCTGGTGGCAATAAGTGGAGATGTTCTCTGGTAAAGTCCCGGTTAAAATCTTCCATTGTGTAAGACATGATGACCCCCTCTTTTTTATACAATTGAT